>JAPHSB010000168.1 GCA_026193295.1 Lysobacterales bacterium | reverse complement strand
CGTCTCGATGGTGTTCCAGGAACCGCTGACAGCACTCGACCCCGTGTTCCGCGCCGGGGTGCAGCTCGCGGACGTGTTCCGGCGACACCGCGGCCTGGGACGTCAGCAAGCGCGCCTGGCCGCGATCGAAATGCTGTCACGGGTGGGCTTCGCGGACCCGGACCTCGTGCTGCGGAGCTATCCGCATGAACTGTCCGGAGGCATGCGACAACGGGTCGTCATCGCCATGGCGATGGCATGCCGGCCGCAGGTGCTGATCGCGGACGAGCCGACCTCGGCGCTGGACGTGACCACCCAGGCACAGGTGCTGGCGCAGCTCACAGACCTCGCCGGGGCGGCCGGTACGGCGATCCTGCTGATCACCCATGACCTGGGCATCGTGGCGCAGTATTGCGACCGCGCGCTGGTCATGCGGCACGGCCGCATTGTCGAAGAGGCGGCCGTGCGCCAGCTGTTCGCCGGCCCCGCGCACCCCTATACCGCCGATCTGCTGGCGGCTGCCCGGGGCGGGGTCGCCTGATGACCGGCGCGACAGGCCAACTGCTGAGCGTACGCCATCTCGTCGTCCGCTACGATGCTTCCGGATCGCGCCGGCAGAGCCTCACCGCGGTCCGCAACGTCAGCCTGGATATCGCCCCGGGCCGCATCCAGGCCCTGGTGGGCGAATCGGGATCGGGTAAGACCTCGCTGGCGCGCGCGATTCTGCGGCTGTTGCCGATCGCATCCGGCCAGGTCCTGTTCCGCGGCCAGGACATGGCGACCATGGACCGGCGGCAATTGCGCACGACCCGGCGCAGCATCCAGGCCGTGTTCCAGGACCCGCTCGCTTCGCTCAGCCCCCGGCGCAACGTGATGCAGGCCCTGCTCGAACCGCTCGATCACTTTCGCATCGGCCTGGCGGCCGAACGTGAGCAGCGGGCGCTCGGGGCGCTCGAGACGGTCGGCCTCGATGCGGGGCTCCGGCACCGCTATCCCCACGAGCTGTCGGGTGGGCAGCGACAACGGGTCTCGCTGGCCCGTGCCCTCGTGACCGAGCCCGACCTGATCATCGCCGACGAGCCGGTCTCTTCCCTGGACGTGCCGGTCCAGGCGCGCATCATCGAATTGATAAGGGAATTGCGCGATCGACTGGGGCTGTCCTTCCTGTTCGTGTCCCACGATCTGTCCGTGGTGCGCCGATTGGCCGACGACGTGGCGGTGATGTACCTCGGCCAACTGGTGGAAACCGGGCCGGCTGCGAATCTGTTGGGCCAACCCGCACACCCCTATACGCGCTGCCTGCTGGCCTCGATCCCGGTGCCTGATCCGGACCATGCGCCGCCCTCCGTGGTCGCCGGCGAGGCGCCCTCCGCCTTGACTCCGCCCGGTGGGTGTGTGTTTCATATGCGTTGCCCCGAACGCATTGCGCGCTGTGCAGCCGAGATGCCGGAAGAGACACGCGCCTCGGCTCCGGGAACTGATCACCGAGTGAGATGCCACCTATGGAATCGATGAACCACCTCCCTGTCCGAATCATCCCGAACACGGCCCGGCTGGCAACCCTGGTGCTGGTCGCTTTCGCTTGTGTTTCCTGCGGCCCGCAGGTGATCGAAGGCCGCCCGCCGTTCATCGGCATCTCGGGGATGCAGCTGGTCGATGACACGCTGAGTGCCGATTTCAGAATCTCCAACCAGAACGGGGTGGCCATGAATATCGAGTTCATGGATATCACGGTCACGGTGAACGAGGTCGAGCTGGCCAGCGAGCAACGGACCTTCCAGTTGGCCATCGACGCCAACAGCGCCGAGGAAGTGAAGGTCAAGGAATTCCCAGAGACGCCCACCCGCGACCTGCTGGCTTCGCTGGAGGCGCGCGAGGTGGCCAGTCTGCCGTTCAGCCTGGTGGGAAGCGTGCGAACACGGGAGGACGGCACTCTGCGCTTCGAGCAGAAGGGCCACCTGTACCCGGTTCCCGGCAAACCGGGTTTCTTCCGCTCGGCCGTGACGCAGGCCGAGGGACTGCGCCGCGACGACAACCTCTGAGGAGTGCCCCATGCCCATGGAAATTACCTTTGAACTGAGCGATGACGATCTCGAATACTTTCAGCGGATCATGCTGGAGACGCGGAAGAAATCGGGTGACCTGGACGAAGCCGCCGTCATCGACAACGCCCGCCAGTTGCTGGCGCAGATAGCGCAGTCCGAAACCTCGGATTTCATTCGCGAGCGGATGAGCCAGCTCGAAATACTGATTGGCATGGTGGTCGATACCGGTTGGGGCATGGAAAACGAAGACCGCAACCATGTGCTGCTGGCGCTTTCCTATTTCTCCGAGCCGCAGGACCTGATCCCCGATGACATCCCCGGCCTGGGGTTTTTGGACGACGCCATCATGATCGAGATCGTCTGCCGCGAACTCAAACACGAAATCCAGGCCTATCGCGATTTCTGCGTCTATCGCGCAGCCGAATCCAGCCGCCTTGGCCAGGAGGCGATGCAGCTGGAGCGCTCTGACTGGCTGGAGGAGCGCCGCCAGCAACTCCATTCCCGTATGCGCCGCCGGCGCCGCAGAGGCGGTGGTGGCGGAAGTTCACCGTTCTCGCTGTTCTGAGGTACCGCAGAATGCCGGATTCAGGGACCTTCCGAATCCTCGTCGCCGTCGAAACCGACGCGACCCGCTACTACGGCGCCGACGCTTCGCGGCCGGCCTTGCTGGGAGCGACCGACGCCGAACAGATGCTGGCCCATCTCGCGGCGGATTTGCAGGCGCTGCTGCCCGGTATCAGTGACTGCAGCCTGGTCGCAGCCGGAGCGCTCTTCGACCAGACGCAAATCCTGCGTCCAGGCTACCCGGCGTTCGCCGCCCTCGAGTTGGCCGCGAAGCAGTCCGGTGCCGACTCCTCGAGACCCGGCCTGGTCAGCATCGCTGCGCGGGACGGCGCAATGCCGGTCAGCGACCTGCAACCCCTGGACGACATTCCCCTCGGGCTGCTGCAGTTATTGCCCGTCGTGATCCAGGGCCCCAGCAAGCTGATGGAAACGCTGACGGAAGCCATGGAGTATCGTTTCCTGGAGGAAGGGCAGTTGTCAGCGCACTCGGCGGCCTGGCTGCAATCGGCGTTCGACGTTTCCATTCAGCATGCGCGGCTGATGACGCTGACCGACCTGAGCACCCTGCTCCGCATGCAATTGGACCACTTTGGCTTCCTGTCGCTGTGGGAGTTGCTGGATGCCGCGCTGTCCGACCCCGACAAAGCACTGACCGTGACCAGCGCAGGTGGCCACCCGTGGGAGTGGAAGGAAGGCGCGGCGCACACCGTTTTCGAGACTTTCGATTATTGGGCCGGCGAGGGTGGCGGCGCCCGGCTGCCGGGCTCCCGTCTGGCGCTGGCCGCCGGTTATGCGGATTGGACGCGGGAGTTTCGGCAATACCTGACCACGCTTGCGGCACACAGCGTCGATGTGCGGCTTTACCTTCCCGGCGACGACAGCCCGCTGGCGGGTTCGTATTTCCGTGAATGCAGCGAGACAGCGGCAGACAGCCATGCCTGCGCCGTTACCGAGCACCAGTTTGATGACCTGGGCGCCATCGCCATCACGCTCGTCCAGGATGGCCTGGTCGAGAATTTCTATCCGGTGAGACCGCAGGGACTGAACGAAGTCCACGCCCTGTTACGTGACCGCATACCCGGCGGCCATGCGGTGGCCTTTCCCGGCACGATTCTCTACGACGAAACCACCCGGCGCCTGAAGCCGGACGCCGACTGCGAGCCCGGGCCTCCCTGAATGCAATTATATGATTCTTGATTTCGGCATGATTGACCGCCATATGCCGTACATGTTGAACCCTGCAACCCTGGATATTTAAAACGACTATGGAACTTACTGACGCCGTCAAAGGCAAAATCGAGAACCTGGTACACGGCAACAAGGTCGTGTTGTTCATGAAAGGCACCCGCCAGCAGCCGATGTGCGGCTTTTCCGCGCGGACAATCGCGGCGCTGGACAGCGTGCTGCCCGACTACGCCACCGTGAACGTGCTGGACGACCAGGACATCCGCGAGGGCATCAAGGTGTACGGCAACTGGCCTACCATCCCGCAGCTCTACATCGACGGCGAACTGGTCGGCGGCTGCGATATCGTGTTGAACATGCTCAACAGCGGCGAGCTGCACCAGCAGCTTGGGCTGGATGCGCCGGATCGGACGCCGCCCGAGGTCACCATCACGCCGGGTGCGGCGGAGAAGATCCTCGAGGCCATGCAGGGCCACGAAGGCATCGCGCTGCACTTCCAGGTCGACGCCAACTGGGACGCCCAGTTCAACCTGGCGCCGCCCCAGGGACAGGAAATCGCCAGCGAATCCAACGGCATCAAGATCCTGATGGATATCGCCACGGCCCAGCGCGCCCGCGGCGCCGTCATCGACTGGGTGTCAACCGTGCAGGGCGAAGGCCTGGCCATCGACCTGCCGCAGGCGCCGCCGCCGGTTAAGCAGATGACCGTGCAGGAACTGGCCGAAGAGCTGAAAAACGGCTCGGTGACGCTGGTAGACATCCGTGCCGAGGCCGACCGGGCCCGTGCTTCCATCGCGGGAGCGCTGGTGCTGGACAAGCCGACCATGGAGAAGCTCGAGGCCATGCCCAAGGACAGCGGCATCGCTTTCCTGTGCCATCACGGCAACTCCAGCATGGGCGCGGCGGAATATTTCCGCAAACAGGGCTTCACGAAGATCAGCAACGTCGCCGGCGGCATCCACGCCTGGTCGATGGAGATCGATCCCTCGGTCCCGACCTATT
>JAPHSB010000508.1 GCA_026193295.1 Lysobacterales bacterium | reverse complement strand
TGGAGGTCAATCCATGTTGAAGTATGTGCTCATGCTCGCCGCTTTGCTGCCCCTGGCCGGGCAGGCCCAGGTTACCCCCGAGCGGCTCGATCGCCTCGCGGCCGAATCTCAGACGCAGGTCGTCGAATGGCGGCGCTGGTTCCACCAGAACCCGGAGCTCAGCAACCGCGAAGTGAACACGGCCGCGCACATTGCCGATGCCTTGACCGAAATGGGCATTGAGGCGAAGACCGGCATCGCGGGCCATGGCATCGTGGCCGTGATCGAGGGCGGCAAGCCGGGACCGCTGGTCGCCATCCGCACCGACATGGACGGCTTGCCGGTCACCGAGCAGACCGGCTTGCCTTTCGCCTCCATCGTCAAGGGCGAGTACAACGGCCAGGAAGTGGGCGTGATGCACGCCTGCGGTCACGATGCGCACATGTCCATGCTGTTGGGCGCCGCCTGGGTGCTGAATTCGGTTAAAGAGGACCTGGTCGGGTCCGTCATGTTGATTTTCCAGCCGGCCGAGGAGGGCGCGCCAGCCGGTGAAAAAGGCGGTGCCAGCCTGATGCTGGAAGAAGGTATCTGGAAAGAGCGCAAGCCGGAGGCGGTGTTCGGTATCCACATCGGCATCGGCGTGCCGGGTGGCCAGATCGCCACACGGCCCGGCCCGCTGATGGCCGCCTCCGACCGTTTCCAGATCACGGTCAAGGGTCGCCAGACCCATGGCGCAATCCCCTGGAACGGGGTCGATCCCATCGTGGTCGCCGCACAGATCGTGCTTGGGCTGCAGACCATCGCGAGCCGCCAGGTCGACGTGACGCTGGCGCCTTCGATCGTCAGCATCGGGCGCATCAGCGGGGGTATCCGTAACAACGTGATTCCGGACTCGGTGGAATTGGAGGGCACCATTCGCAGCTTCGACCAGGCCATGCGGGAGGATATCCACAAGCGCATGGAGCGCACGGCCAGCGGCATTGCCGAGAGCGCCGGCGCCACCATCGAGTTCGAACTGGAATTGGGTAACCCACCCGTGGTCAACGATCCGAAGCTACTGGCCCGTATGATGCCGGCGCTTGAGCGCGCGGCCGGTCCGGTCGTCGACGTAACGCCTCAGACAGTGGCCGAGGATTTTTCCGAGTATGCCGAACGGGCACCCGGACTCTTCCTGTTTCTTGGTAGTGGCCCGCCGGATGTCGATCCTGCCGGGTTGCCCAGCAACCACTCGCCGTTCTTTGACACGCACGAACCCAATCTCGAAGTAGGCGTGCGGGTGTTCAGCAACCTGGTGGTGGCTTACCTGCAGGGTCGCTAACCGGCCCTGCTGAGCAGATCAGACCGGCGCGTCTGCTGCCGGCAAGCCCGCGCTTTCGAGCGCGCCGACCAGCTCCCGAACCAGCTCGGGCTGGAATGGAAAGTACATGTTGAGCTGTGCTGCCGCGCTGTCGAGGGCGAGGTCGGGCAGAAGCTGGCGTAGCTGGGCGACTTGCCCGTGGGCTTCCTGCGTCCGTTCCAGCGCCGAATAGGCGGCGATCAGGAACGACTGGTGCGGCACCCATGCAGGTAAGTTCGCTTTGTGGAACTGTTCCAACGCTGCCGCATGGTCGCCCTTGACGAACGCCTCGATGCCGAATGCCGTGTAGTAGTAATCCGGATGGTTGGGATTCAGCAGCTTCGCCTTGTGTACCATGTCCATGCCGCGTTCCCATTCACCGGCGAAGGCGATATAGACGCCAAGCAGGCCAAGCGTGGTGCCGTCGCTGCTGTTGAGATCGAGCGCCCGCTGGGCTTCGGCCAGGAACAGGTCGCGATGGCCCATGAAGTAGTGCACCCGTGACAGCAGCCAGTGGCTGTGGTAGTTGTCGGGGTTGAGCTCGATGGCTTTGCGCGCCGCGGTCAGGGCGCGCTCCATCGGATTGGGCAAGGGGTTGAAACCGAAGATCTGTTCGTCGGTGTAGATCCAGGACAGGTGCGACCAGGCTTCATCGAAGTTGGGGTCGAGCTCGATGGCGCGTTCCAGGCTTTCCCTGGCGCGCAAGTGATAGTCGGGGCTCAGATGTCTGTCATAGGCCAGCGCCACGGACAGGCATTCGTAGGCGTTGAGGCTGGCCGTTGGCCGATGCACGTTCCTTTTCGACTGGGTTGCGTAGATAACGCCATGCAGATCGCTCAGCGTGGCGACGATCTGCTCGCGGATGTCGTCCTGCACGGCAAACAGGGTTTCGGCGCTGAGCTCCCGATCGTATTTCTGTGACCACATCTGGACCTTGTTGGCGACGTCGGTGAGCTGTGCGCTGACGCGCAGCGTCTCGCCCACTTTCTGCACCGTGCCGCTCAGCAGGTAGCTGACACCCAGTGATTGACCAGTCTGTGCCAGGTCCTGCTCACCTGGCCCAAGCCCGGCGGCGGCCCCGGCGGATAACACGAACAGGTGTGACGAGCGAGTCAGGCCTGTGACGATATCACTCGTCAGCGCATCGGCGAACAGGTCCTGTGAGCTGTCACCGCTGAGGTTGCGGAAGGGAACGACCGCAATGGAGGGGCCGCTCGGCAGTTCGATGGCTACATCCGGCTCGTGGTTTGGCGCCGACGTTGCGCGCACCCCGTCTTCCGTGACCGCCACTGCCTCCCCACCGGAGTCGGTCTTGACCACTCCCTGTGGCGTCAGTTCGTAGGCCCAGGCCAGCAGCACGGCGACCGGGAAGCCGAGCGCCAGCAACACGGTGACGGCCTTGAGCACCCAGGCGGGCGTGTCGAAAATCGGCAATACGGTGGCGGCGACCTGCAGCAACAGCCACGCGATCACGACGTACGCGGCGGCGACCGTAAAGACTTTGCGCTGCCGGAGTTCCCTGAAAAAGTTACGCATCACGGGTTTACCCTTAAGATTGCCCGACAGTTTATATCGAACCCGGCCTGGTCGGAGCCAGTCTTCAGGGTTTGATATAAGCGCGCGGTGTTCCAGGGTTTTGCGGCAGGTAACGATCCCGCAGCAGGGTTTGCCGAGAGACCATGGGGATCAGCCGGCCCTCGATGATCACCTGCTCGGCCACCGAGGTGACTTCCAGCGGGTCGTCACTCCACAGCACGAAATCGGCCCGGCTGCCGCTTTCCAGTGTGCCAACGCCCTCGCCCAGTTCGAAGATGGCCGCCGGGTTCACTGTCATCGCCGCCAGCCCGGCTTCATAGGGCAGTCCATTGGCCACGGCATTGCCGGCGAGCTGCCGCAGTGTGCGGGCGTTGTGGGTTTCCCCGCCGCTGAAGGCGATGGTGACGCCGGCGGCATGCAGGATGGCCGCGTTGTCGAGCCGTGCGCCCAGTTGGTCGAAGCTGCCCGGTAGGTTTTCGAGTGCATTCATCAGGACCGGGACCCCCGCTTCCGCCAGGCGGTCGGCCACCATCCAGGCTTCGGCACCGCCATTGATCACCGGCTTCAGCGCATGCCTGGCTGAGAACTCGAGCACCTGGAGGATGTCGCTGGCGCGGTCGACCTGGAATACGGTAATGCCACCGTTGCGATAGTGTTCGATGGCCTTGCGGCCCGCCAGCGTGAGCAGGGGAGCCGGGGCCCACTGCAGGTCCGGGCCGGCCTGAATCATGGACTCGGTCATGGCCTGTTCCAATAACATCCACTGAGCGGCCCGGGATCCGGCGCTCTGTCCGGAGGCGTCGGCGCCGACGTCCAGGAACAGTAGGGGCGCACCCAGGAAAGACGTGTAGCCGTCGTCGAACGCGACCGGCCGGCCCTGGCCGCCGACGATACTGCCCAGGCGGCTGGCGCCGAGCACAGTCCAGGTGTAGCCCTCGATCCGCGTGACCGGGATGGCGGAAGACCAGGGGTTGTAGGCGCTGGTGACGTCGAATTCCGGCCGCATACCGTCGATGGCGAGGCCGCTGTCCACGCTGGCCTCCTCGAGCGAGATCTCGACCAGGCCGAGCTCGGTGATGCCGGCGAAAAATCCGGGCGTCAGCGGTCGGCCGTCGGCCTCGATGACCGTGGCGTCGGCCGGTACGGGCAGCTCGGACCCGATGGCCTTGATGCGGCCGTCGCGCACCAGCATGTCGGCCCGCTGCAAGGTGCCTTGCCGGCCCATGGTATGCAGGGTGGCGTCATTGACGAAAAGGGCATCTGCGTTCAGTTCGACCGAGGTGAGCAAACCGAACGTGAACAGCAGAACGCAACGTGTTCTCGATCCTGAGCGTGTCATTCTTCCACCCCCAGTTGCTGGCCCAGCTCGAAATCGGAGACGGGCTGCCGTGCAGGGTCGTTGCGATCGTAGAGCAGGGCGCCGTCTATGAAGACCTGGTCGGCCATGGCGTACACACTGAACGGGTTGCCGTTCCAGACCACCACGTCGGCCATCTTGCCGGGTTCGAGAGATCCGGTTTGCTCCTGGATGCCGAGTGAGCGCGCCGCGTTCGTGGTGATCCAGCGAATCGCGCGCTCCGGGGGAATGTCCATGCCGGCACGCCGGCCCCGGGTCATGGCTTTGGCCGCTTCCTGGTTGAGCCGCTGGATTCCTTCCGACGAATCCGAGTGGACGATCGAACAACTGCCCTCAGGGCGGTCGACCAGTGCAATATTCTCCTGGATGCCGTCGTAGGCCTCCGCCTTGAAACCCCACCAGTCGGCCCACAGCGCGCCGCAAACCCCTTTGGCGGCGAGTTCGTCGGCGATCTTGTAGGCTTCGACGCCGTGGTGAAAGGCGCTGACCCGGTAACCGAATTCGTCGGCCATATCGAGGACGGTCAGCATCTCGTCGGCGCGGTAGCAGTGCATGTGCACCAGGATTTCACCCTTGAGCACGCCCGCCAGTGTCTCGAGCTTCAGGTCACGGACCGGCGTCGGGTCGGCGCCCTGGACGGCGGTCGACTTGTCGCCTTCGCTCAGTCTTTTCTCGTACTCTGCCCAATCCTGGATGTACTTCTGCGCCGCGATCCATTCCGCCCGGTAGCCGGCGACATTGCCCATGCGCGTGGAAGGCGCCTGGCTGCGCTCGCCATAAACGCGCTTGGGATTCTCGCCGCAGGCCATTTTCAGCCCGTGCGGCGCGCCCGGAAATTTCATGCCCTGGTAACTCACGGAGGGCACGTTTTTCAGCGTCACTCCGCGGCCGCCGATCAAGTTGGCTGAACCGGGCAGAACCTGCAGCGCGGTCACGCCGCCGGCCAGCGCGCGACTGAAACCCGGGTCCTGCGGCCAGACGCTGTGCTCGGCCCAGACCTGGGCGGTGACCGGTGCGGTCATTTCGTTGCCGTCGGAATGCGCCTTGACGCCCGGACTGGGATAGACCCCGAGATGGGAATGGACGTCGATCAGGCCGGGCGTTACCCAGCGGCCCTCGGCGTCGATCACCTGGGCGTCGGCGGCACGGATTGGCTTCTTGCCGTCGGTCACCTTGCTGATGCGGCCGCTGTCGATCAGCAAGCTGCCATTGTCGATGCGCTGGCCGGTGCCGGTCAGAATGGTGGCGTTCACAATCAGCGTCGGGCCGGCCGGAAGCGGCTGATAGGTGGAAGGATACGGTTCTGCCCGGCCAATGCCCGGTGCGGCCATGCCGAAGACCGTAATGAGCGTGAGAATGTTCCTGGAATTCATTTGAATGTCCGGCGGGCAGCCCAGGTCAGGGTGGTCCCGCGTGAGTGTGCCGAAGCGGAATGGTACCAGATGCGGCATTGAGGATGCTCGTTGAGAGCGTGTGCTGGGTTATTATCAGCAGCCATGAACGAGCGCATCAGCGAGCCGGCTTTCAGGCAGTGGATCGAGGACAGCCTGGCGCGGGGCGAGAACATCCTGGCCGTGAGCAACCAGGGGACCATTCTGCACTACGAGCGGGATGGCCTGGAGCTCGTCGTCAAGTCGGCCATGGGGCGCGGTCCCGTGCGAAGCGTGCGGCAGCGGACCCTGCTACGCGAATACGAAGCCTATCAGCGCATGGAGGGGTTGCAAGGCGTGCCCAGGTGTTTCGGCCTGGTTGACGGCCGCTACCTGGTGCTCGAGTTCATCCGCGCCACGCCCTACCGCGAGGCGGCCTGGACCGACCGGGAACGCTGGTTCAAAGAGTTGCTCGCCGTCCTGCGCTCGTTTCATGACCGCGGCGTAAGCCACGGCGACCTGAAGTCCAAGTCCAATATCCTCGTGACCCACGATCAGAAGCCCTGCGTGATCGATTTCGGCACCGCCTTTATCCGCAAGCCGGGATTTCACCCGGTAAACAACCGGCTGTTCGAACACGGCTGCCGCATGGACATCAACGCCTGGGTCAAGCACAAGTACCACGGGCGCTACGAGGACATCGAGGGCGCCGACCTGGAACTGCTGGATTACAGCAAAATCGAGTACCTGGTGCGCAAGCTCAGTGGGCGCCGCACGGATGTGATCCCCCGCAAGTAGGACCGAATTTATTCGGGAAAAGATGGTGCCCATGCGAGGAGGTGTCGGGTACCCCCATGCCAGACACGCTCAAGACGTCCCTGTGCGCTAATCGGCTGTTCCCGACAGCCCGATTGTCTGGCATGGGGGTACCCGACACCTCCTTGTGAGGTTCCATTTCCCGCATGCATGCGGTTCTACGTTGCTTTGCGCAAACGATTGAGTCCTTCGGCGATGCTGACGGTGGGCAGGTAGCCGAAGTCGCGTTCGGCGGCGCGGGTGTCGAACCAGTGGGCGGTGGCCAGTTGTTCGACCGAAAAGCGTGTCACGGGGGGTTCGGATTTCAGGTGCAAGGCACGCCAGACGAACTCGCAGATTGCGCCCGCCGTCATCGCGGCGCCAACGGGCACTGCGCGGATTCTGACTTCGATGCCGATGGCGGCCAGCAGGCGCTGGATGATCTCACCTTGGGGCAGCGGTTCATTGTTGGTCACGAAATAGGGCTTGCCGGCGCAGCGTGCCGACCCGGCCAGCTCCTGTAGCGCCTGCACGTGGGCGAGCGCGGCATTTTCGACGAATATCGTGTCGATGAGCTTGTCGGGGCCGGGCAGCGCCAGCCTGCCGCCGCGGGCCTTGGCGGCCAGGCGCGGCAGGATGTGCGGATCGCCGGGACCCCAGATCAGGTGCGGCCGCAAGGCCACGGTCAGCAGTCCTTTACTGTTCGCCGCCATGACCAGGCGTTCAGCGGCGGCCTTGCTGGCCGGGTAAGGCGCTGTGAAATGGTCGGCGATCGGCAGTGACTCATCGGCCCCACCGATATCCCCTCCGGCGTGCACGATGCTGGGGGAACTGGTGTGGACCAGCCAGCGGATGCCCTGCTGCCGGCAGGTCTCGATGACGTTGGCCGTGCCATCGACGTTGACCCGGCGGTACGCGGCCGCGTCGCCCCAAACGCCGGCTTTGCCGGCGGTATGCACGATGGCGTCGCAGCCTGCGGCGGCGCTGGCCAGGCTGGGCCGGTCGGTGATGTCACCGCGAGCCGCGGTCAGGCCGGGTAAAACAAGATGGTTCGCGTCAGAACGTTGAAAGGCAATGACCTGGTGACCGAGGCTTGCCAGCTGGCGGCAGATGGAACTGCCGAGAAATCCGCCTCCGCCGGTAACCAGTATCCGCATTCAGCTCTGCATTTTCTTCGCAGCCCATTCCGCCAGTTCTTCGCGGCCAATTTTTGAATTGTGCCGGATGTCGACCGGAAAACCGGGGTGGAACATGACCGTGTGGACGCTCTTCGTAATCGCATGCGCCTGGGCGAGCTGAAGCAGGTCGAAATGCACGCGCTCGGTGTCCACCGGCGAGAGCTTTTCCTTCACCTCGATGCACAGCACGGGAACCTGGCGGCCCCTGGGCCCGACGCCGACGAGCGCGGAGCGTGCCAGGTCGGGGTGCTGGTTGAATATGGCCTCGCACTGGTCGGCGAACAGGGTTTCCTGGCCGGTTTCGACACGTTGCGATACGCGACCGCAGTACCACAGCCGGCCCAGGCCATCGATTATGCCGACGTCTCCCATGCGGTGCCACGTGTTGCCATGCCCGTCGCTCACCTTGGCCATTTCGGTGTCGGAGTCGCGTTGCCAGTAACTGTCGGTGCAGCTTGGGCCGGACACGAGGATTTCCCCGGCCATGCCAAACGGCATTTCGGTGGTCTCCGAGAGGTCATTGAATGCCATTTCGCTGATCTTGATGATACGCACTTTGTTCGGCTCGACCGGCCGGCCGACGCAGACGCCTTCACCCGATTCGATCCGGTCGATCAGCTTGTCGTCCATCTGCGAGGCGCTGATGCTGCTGACGGGAAGGCACTCGGTGGCGCCGTAAGGCGTATGGATTTCAGCGTCGCGATAGACCGATTTCTGCATCCTGCGAATGGTACTGATTGGAACCGCCGCGCCAGCGGAAATAACACGGGTCACGCTCTCCAGGCGAATGCCGTGTTCGACGCAGTGGCGGCTCAGCGTATCCAGCAGCGCCGGCGAGCCGAAAATGTTGGTGACCCCGAAGCGGTCGATTGCCTCGATGAGCTTGGTGGGGTCGACTTCGGCCGGACGCGTTGGATCCATATCGGGCACGATGGTGGTCATCCCGAGGGCCGGATCGAACAGGGCGAACGGCGGAAAAGTGGGCAGGCTGACTTCACCCGGCTCGATGCGGAATGCAGATCTGAGCATGTCCACCTGGGCGTTGAAATGGCGGTGCCGGTAGACCACGCCTTTTGGCGCGCCGGTGCTGCCCGAGGTGAACAGGATGGCCGCCATGTCGTTGGGCTTCGCGGCGTGCATGACTTCGCCGGTGCTTAGTTCGCCCATTTCCTTGAGTTTCTTGAGGTTAATGCCACCCAGGCCGAGCGTCGGCCCGGCTGTCACCAGCAATTCGCAACTCTCCTTGGCCCAGCCCAGGATCTTGCGTGCGAAGTGCGCCTTGGTTACGCCGATGAACGCCTTCGGCGCAGCCTCCGAAAGGCATTGCTTCAGGGGCTTCATGCCAATGCCCGGATCGATCAAAACCGGCACGGCGCCGGCCTTGAACAGGGCGAAGAACATGGCGAAGAATTCCAGCCCGGGCGTCAGCATCAACGCGGTACGCGTACCGGCGCTGATGCCATACGCGGTCAGGCCGCGGGCATAGCAATTGCTCAGCTCGTCGAGTTCCTGGTAGGTGCAGCTCGCGTAGGTCGACTTCCTGAAGGCGCCGCTTTGCGGGTAGTGGATCGCCGTGACGTTGGGTTGCCGCCGGGCTTGCCAGCTCAGTGCGGTCGCGACGTTGGAGCATTCATCCCTGTTCGGGGTTGTTTCCACTGGCCTGTCCATGATTCGAATCTTCCCTGATTTCGATGAAGTCCACGATAGTGTCGATCAGTTCCGGTCCACCGTCTTCCAGTATGTAATGTCCGCAGTCAGGATGGCGGTGCACGACCGCGTGAGGATAGTGTCTGAGCCAGGTATTCAGAAACGGCGCATCGAACACGAAATCCTTTTCTCCCCATGCAATTAGACACGGTTTGTCCGCCAACAAGTGTAAATGCTCCCCTGTATTGAGCACAATGTCAAAACCGGGGTCGCCGGCATCGAGCGGTATGTCCTGTACGAAGCGCAATGTGGCAATTCGGTTCGCGGGCGAATCGTAGGGCAGGGTGTAGCCCTGGCGGACCTCCCTGGACACAGGTTTCTTGAAGGCAACCCGCGCCGCAATGGCCGAAAACGCGTTGAATCGCCGAACCAGGAAAGCACCGAGGGCTGTGTCGCGCACCAGGCTGAGCGCCGCCGGCATTTTCTTGCCCGCCGGCTGTGGGAAGGCCGCCGTGTTCAGAATCACCGTGCGGGCGATCCGCTGCGGGTTGCGAACGGCCCAGGCGAAACCGATCATCCCGCCCCAGTCGTGCACCACCAGCGTCAGTGGCTGTTCCAGGCCGAGGTGCGAGAGCAGGCTGTCGAGGTCCTCGATGCGGCTGTGCAGTTGGTAATCGTAGACGTCGTCGGGGGGCTTGTCGGACAGCCCGCAGCCGATGTGATCGGGGACGATACAGCGATAGCGGTCGCGCAGTGCCGTAACCAGGTTTCGGTAGTAGAAGGACCAGGTCGGGTTGCCGTGCAGCATCAGCACCGGTGGCGCGTCCTGCGGCCCCTCGTCCAGGTAGTGCAGGCGCAGGCCGCGGGTCTCCAGGTAATGACTGGAGAACGGGTAGAGCCGATGAGGGGGCCGCGTTACCAGACGACTTCGGCCATCGCGCAGTTGAGGCCGGAGCCGATACCAAGCAGGGCCACGCGGTCGCCACGCCGGATCTTGCCGAGTTCCACGGCGCGCGCGAGTACGATGGGCACCGAGGCCGGGCCGATGTTGCCCATTTCGGGATAGATCGCATGGACCTTGTCCGGGTCCAGGCCGAGTAGCTTGACCAGCGAGTCGGTGTGCACCTTGCTGACCTGGTGAATGACGAACTGGTCCAGTTCGGCTGCCACCCAGCCAAGCGCGATCTTCGCCGCCTGGAAGGTCTTCACCGCGAGCTTGAGGCCTTCGCTGAGCAGGATTCGTGTATCCGTCCTCATCTGGTCCATCTGGCCGCGGCACAGGTGATTGAATTCAGTCGCGGCGCGCGACACGCTGCCCAGGTAACGGTGCCCCTCGGGCGCCAGCTCACGCCGCGCCATGACCATGGCGGCGGCGCCTGAACCCAGTGTCAGCGAAGCGAATTCCGCCCGGAACTGTTCGGCCGTGATGTCGGGCCCGAGCATGCGCTCGATGGTGGCCTCGGTGATCGGGCGGCTGGACTCACCGTCGACGATCAGGGCATATTCGACTTCGGCCCGTTCGATCATGCGGGCCGCGATATCCATGCCGTTCATGAATGCCAGGCAGGCATTGCCGACATCGAAGTTCAGGCATTCGTCGCTCAGCCCCAGGTTGCCGTGCACGATGCACGCTGTCGACGGCTCGAGGTAGTCGCGGCAGACCGAGGTGTTAATGATCACGCCGATCTTGTTGCGGTCGATACCGGATTCATCCAGCGCTTTTTCGGCTGCCAGCGTGGCGGCATCCGAGGGCGCAGTGCCGGTTTCCCAGAAACGGCGGGCACCGATGCCGGAAACCTCCTCGAGCAGATCGTCGCGGACACCCAGCCGATCGAGAGTCGGTTTCAGCCGGATCTCGATTTCGCGCGAAGTGATACGAATCGGCGGCTCGACAGCGGCCAGTGACTGGATAACGACGTTCTTGAATTTCATGGCGTGCGCCGGGGAGATGGGTC
>JAPHSB010000395.1 GCA_026193295.1 Lysobacterales bacterium | reverse complement strand
AGCTCGAAGTCGGAGGTGCTGCAGACCGAGCCGGGCAGATCCCTGTTGATGACCCCGTCCCGGTCCAGCAGCACGCAATGGTTCAAGGTATCCACCAATGCGGCTCGCTATGCCCGGGGCAAGACATAGGCGTAGACCGCGATGAAGTGGCAGAAGCTGCCCAATACCACGAACAGGTGGAAGATCGCGTGGTGATAAGGCACTTTCGGAATGCTGTAGAGTACGGCGCCGAGCGTGTAGGAGATGCCGCCGGCCAGCAGCCAGGCCAAGCCCGCCGACGGGAACTGCGCAATCAGCGGCTTGATGAAGAACACGATCAGCCAGCCCATGAAGACGTACATCAGCGTCGAGACCTGGTTGTAACGGCCGGTAAAGAACAACTTCAGCACGATGCCGGTCACGGCCATGCCCCAGGTGATGGCGAACAGCAGCCAGCCGATGGAGCCCTGCAGGGTGACCAGCGCGAACGGGGTATAAGTGCCGGCAATGAGTACGTAAATGGTGGCGTGGTCGACCGTTCGCAGGCGGATCCTGAGGCTGGGATCACGTGTGCTGTGATAGGCCGTGGAGGCGGTATATAGCGCAATCAGGCTGATCGCGAATACGCTGAAACTGACCAGGTGCCAGGCAGTGCCGTGCAGTAGGGCGCGCGTCACCAGGGCCAGCAGGGCCGCGATGCTGAACAGCAGGCCCATCGCGTGGGACAGGATATTGATGCGCTCTTCAGTGGGCGCGTAGTAGGTGGGTTCGCGGACGATGGTCACGGCGGGCAGTCCGGCCCGGCTGCGACGGGCTTGCCGTTTATGGAGAGCGAGACGACTCGGCCCTCGATATGGTCGCCGTCGTACTTGCCGTGCTCGAGCAGGACGGGTGCGAATTCGTGGTCGGCCGCGTAGTAGGTGCGGGTGTAGCGCGGGTTGCCTTCCCAGCGGACCTTTTCGACGACGTGCACTTTCATGCAACCCAGCGCGGTCTGCACGTTCTCCACCGAGCGTGTCCTGAAATGCGCTTCTTCGATTTTCTCCTCGTCGACCAGGTCGAGGAACCACTCGTTTTCGCCGTTCTTGAGGCCCGCCCGCACGCGCAGCCCAATGGCCGATTCGTCCACCACGCCGGGCTTCAGTGGGAGCGTCGACTCACCGTCCGGATACACGGTATGCACCTCGCCCTTGTCCCAGTCAAACTCGGCGGACCAGTGCATCTTCTTGATGACCCGGACATTGCGCTCGTAGCGCAACGGCCTTGCCTGTCCCTCGAACCAGTCGCCTTCGCCGGTTGAACTCTCCTTCAGCCCGAGCCAGCTGGCCACGCCCTTGGTGCCCTCGGTGGAGCTGTGCATGGTCCAGTGCTTATCCCCCGTGGTCAGCTTGAAAACCATCTCCCCGTGCAGCTTGTCGTTGCGGTACAGCTCGAGTTTGGTCTCGAAATCGGCCAGCTGCCCAGCGTTGCACAGCTTTGGAAGCAGACAAACAAGTGCGAATAAAAACAATAGCTTGTGTCTTTCATTCTTCATGGAAAGGGGGTCTCGTGAAGGTTCTGGTTCCAGATAACTCAGACTGCGGCGATGGACGGCCAAGGGTGTCAGGATAACCTGTTCGCGGGTTTGAAGAGTCTAACGCGCACTCTGTGCGAGAGAAAGTCCCGCCCAATAGCATCCGCTAGCGGCGGCGGCTGAACGAACCGGTTGTAAGAAATGCAGGCTAATGAGTCGCCTTGTACGCCTTGAGCGCGGCGTCGCAACTTTGCTTGGTCAGGTAGCAGGGGTTGCCGATGCTGCCGCGGTCATTGATGCTGTGGGATTCCTTGCCGTTGCGGGTCTTGGACACGGCCAAAAGGGTTTCCGGCCGGAAAGCCTGCAGCTGATAGATGCAGTTGTCCCAGCTGGAACCTTCGGGCAGGTCGACGACCAGGATGGCGTCGGCGCCATAGCGGCAGGTCGCATAGTCGACGAATTTCGTTTCGCCCGCCTTGTACTCGCAAGCCAGCGCCGTGCCGATGCCGGCCGTGTATAGGGCGGCTGCAATAAACAAGCCTTTGTAT
Source organism: Lysobacterales bacterium (assembly GCA_026193295.1). Taxonomy (GTDB): domain Bacteria; phylum Pseudomonadota; class Gammaproteobacteria; order Xanthomonadales; family SZUA-36; genus CALKKN01. The sequence continues at coordinate 3,175 of JAPHSB010000395.1, read as the reverse complement.
TTCATAACATTACCTCCGCGGCGCAGGCGCCGCTGGACGCTCAGAGCGCTCCCGAGATCATTCAAACATGGATCGGGGCAGGGCCCAATGATGTGCGTCAGGCATATGCGTTGGCTTGCGTTGAACCCAGCCCCGCGAGTGAAGGACAATGCAGGCAGGATGAACAACGGATAAGACACACCCATATGCCATCACAGCTCGCCGCTTACCCTGAATCCTATTACACCGCCACGATGAACCGTCGCCTCGATTTTCCTGCGCTGCAGGGCGAAACACGAGCCGATGTCTGCGTCATCGGCGGCGGTTACACCGGCTTGTCCTCGGCCATCCACCTGGCTGAGCGTGGCTATAGCGTGGTTCTGCTGGAGGCTGAACGCATCGGCTGGGGCGCCTCCGGCCGCAACGGGGGGCAGTGTTCCGTCGGCCAGCGCAAGGGCCAGGACGACCTGGAAGAGGCTTATGGCAAGGAAGAGGCGCAGCGGCTGTGGGACCTGGGCGTGGAGGCCGTCGCCACCGTGCGCCAATTGATTGAGCGTTTCAACATCGAATGCGACCTGAAGCGAGGCTGCCTGCAGACGGCGTTGAAGCGCAGCGACGCCGCCTGGTACCGGCAGTACGCCGAGCACATGCATTCGCACTATGGTTTCGAAATGCGTTACCTGGAGGGTGCCGAGCTGGAGTATTTCAGCGGCACCGACGTGTTCTGCGGCGGCCTGGTGGAGTATGCCTCGGCCCACCTGCACCCGCTGAACTATGCGCTCGGCCTGGCGGAAGCCGCCCGGAGCCTCGGTGTGCGCATCTTCGAGAACAGCCGGGTCACGGGTTACGACCGCGTCAAACCGACGCGGGTTTCCAGCCGGGAAGGGAGTGTCTACGCGGACTACGTCGTGTTGGCCTGCAACGGCTACCTCGAGCGGCTGGAGCCACGCGTCGCCGGCAAGATCATGCCGTTGAATAATTTCATCATCGCGACCGAACCGTTGAGCGAAGAGCAGCAGCGGCAGATCAACCCCGAAGACATGTGCGCTTACGACGCCAAGTTCGTGGTCAACTTCTGGAAGCTCACGGGTGACGGGCGCATGCTGTTCGGCGGCGGTGAAAACTACACCCGGCGCTTCCCTTCCGACATCAAGTCGTTCGTACGCAAACGGATGCTGCCGCTCTATCCGCAACTGGCCCCGGCGCGCATAGACTACGGCTGGGGCGGGACGCTGGCGGTGACGATGAACCGCATGCCCAGTTTCGGGCGGCTCGAACCGGACGTGTATTACGCGCTGGGTTTCTCAGGACACGGTGTGCAGATGGCGACGCTGGCCGGCAAGCTGATCGCCGAGGCGGTGGCGGGTACGGCCGAGCGCTTCGACGTGATGGCGCGGATTCCGTCGCCGACCTTTCCGGGCGGCACGCTGTTGCGTTGGCCCGGGCTGGTGGCGGGCATGTTCTACCATGCGCTTAAGGATCGCATCGGCGATTGATTCGCCGCGCCCGCCCGGCCTGGCCGGGCGGGTGGGCTTGATGGATCAGGCTGCCGAGCGCCAGTTGCGGTTCTTCGAGCTGTTGCCGCTTCGCGAAGGGTTGCGCGAGCGCTTGGCGGGCGCGGCCTTGGCAGCAGCATTGCGGCTGCGGCGTTGACTGCCGCCGTTGTTGCCGTTGTTGCGGCCTCGGCTGTTGCCACCGCCACCACGCTGGATGGGCTCCGGCCGCACACTGGGATCGGGCTCGTAGCCCGGCACAATGACGCGCTCGATCGGCCGCTTCAACAGCTTTTCGATATCCGCCAGGTGCGCTCTCTCGTCAACGCAGACCAGTGACAGCGCGGTGCCGTCCTGGCCGGCCCGGCCGGTGCGGCCGATGCGGTGCACATAGTCTTCCGGCACGTTGGGCAGCTCGTAGTTGACCACGTGGGGCAGTTCGACGATGTCGAGGCCACGGGCCGCGATATCGGTCGCTACCAGCACCCGCACTTTGCCTTGCTTGAATTCGGCCAGGGCCTTGGTGCGGGCGCCCTGTGACTTGTTGCCATGGATCGCCGCGGCGGCCAGGCCGTCGCTCTCCAACTGCTTGGTCAGGCGGTTGGCGGCATGCTTGGTGCGGGTGAATACCAGCACCTGGCGCCAGTTACCGGCGCCGATCATATGCGACAGCAGTTCACGCTTGCGGTTCTTGTCGACCGGGTGCACGACCTGGCTGATCAGCGCGGCGGTTTCGTGGCGCGGCGCCACCTCGATTTCTTCCGGGCGGTTCAGCAGGCCGGCGGCCAATTGCTTGATTTCACTCGAGAACGTGGCCGAAAACAACAGATTCTGACGCTTTTCCGGCATCGCGCCGATGATCCGACGGATGTCGCGGATGAAGCCCATGTCGAGCATGCGATCGGCTTCGTCCAGCACCAGCGTCTCGACTTCGTCGAGTCGCACGGTACCGCGCTGCAGGTGGTCGAGCAGGCGGCCCGGGGTCGCGATCACGATATCCACGCCGTGGCGCAGGGCTGAGATCTGCGGGTTGATGCTGACGCCGCCGTAGATCACGACGGACTTGTAGGAAAGGTGGCGCCCGTAATTTTTGACGCTCTCCGCCACCTGGGCGGCCAATTCGCGGGTCGGCACCAGGATCAGGATGCGCACGCGCCGCGGCCGCCGCTGCCCGGCATCCGCCTGCTGCAAACGCTGCAGCATCGGCAGGGTAAAGCCGGCGGTCTTGCCGGTGCCGGTCTGGGCGCCGGCCAGGATATCGCGGCCGGCCAGGATCGCAGGAATCGCGCGCAGCTGAACCGGGGTTGCTTCCTGGTAACCCTGTTCTTCGACCGCACGCAACAATTCGGCCGACAGGCCGAGGTTTGTGAATGACATTATTGTAATACTCCGGATCGCCCCGCCCGTTGCTGGCGAGTCATTCGCAGGCACGGGTCGGTCAAGGCAGAATCTGTAGGGATTGCTCTTCCCGCGGATTGCGGGATGGAGGATTGGCGCAGACCGATCGCGCCAGATGGGGCGCACTATAACAGAACTTGCCGCAAGGAACCGATTTGTTTACCCCCCACCGAAAACGAGAACCAGAGATGGACCGCCGCAGCCAGGCTGAAACAGCTGTGCCGGGTCAGGGTGACCAGGCTGATCTCGGTGCCGTCGGCCAGCCGGCCATGGTGATATTGCGTCGCATGGGGTATCGCCATTTT
>JAPHSB010000373.1 GCA_026193295.1 Lysobacterales bacterium | reverse complement strand
TTGAGTCCGGCGATGGCGAGCACGCCGGCCGGCTCCGCGATCGCCCGCGTGTCCTCGTAGACGTCCTGCACCGCCGCGCAAATTTCGTCGTTGTCCACCGTGATGATATCGTCCAGCAACTGTGAACAGATGTGGTATGTCAAATCGCCAGTGCGCTTTACAGCCACGCCTTCGGCAAAATGGCCAATCTCGGGCAGCGTCACCGGCTTGCCCGCTGCAAAGGCAGCCTGCATGGAGGCGGACTCCCCGGCCTCGACACCGATTACCTTGATACCGGGATGCAGGTACTTGCTGACCAGCGCCATGCCGGCGGCGAGGCCACCGCCGCCCACGCAGACGAACAGGTAGTCGATCGGCCGGTGGTTCTGCCGGAACAGTTCCAGTGCGATGGTGGCCTGGCCGGTGATGACCTGCGGGTCGTCGTAGGGATGAATGAACACCCGGTTCTGTTCTTCGGCCAGCCGCAGCGCAATGACGCAAGAGGCGTCGAAGTCGTCACCCTCGATCAAAACCGAGGCTCCCAGCTTGCGCACGGCGTTGATCTTGATCTCAGGTGTGATGTTCGGCATCACGACCAGCGCATCGATGCCGAGATGCCGCGCTGCCATGGCGACCCCCTGGGCATGATTGCCGGCCGAGGCGCAGATCACGCCGCGCTTCCGCTCTTCTGGTGTCAGCGATTTGAGCTTTGCGTAGGCGCCCCGCAGTTTGAATGAGAACACCGGCTGCAGGTCTTCGCGCTTGACCAGCACGCGCACGCCCAGGCGCTCGGACAGCGCCGGCATCTCCTGCACCGGGGTTTCGATAACGAGGTCTTCCAGCCGGCACTGCATGATGCGCGGCAGATATTCGTCGAACAGTGCACGGCGCATGTCGGCGGATCCAGAGCGGTCGTGACGGGGTTGGGTCATGACTGGATGCGCAGGCGTTCGCAGACCGCCATGGTCACCTGCTCCGTGGTCAGTCCATCCGTCCGCAGATCGCGCGTCAGCAGGCCCTCACTCCAGCAGCCGTGGATGCACTGCTCCAGCGCGACGGCTTCCTCAGGGCGGTCCAGCGAGTGGCGCAGCATCATGGCCACCGATAACAGCATCGCATACGGATTAGCGATGCCCTTGCCGGCAATGTCCGGCGCCGAGCCGTGCACCGGTTCATACAGGCCGAAGCGATCCTCGTTCAGTGAGGCCGAAGGCAGCAGGCCCATCGAACCGCACAGCATCGAAGCCTCGTCGGAAAGGATGTCGCCGAACAGGTTTTCGGTCAGCAGCACGTCGAAGTCGGCGGGTCGGGTCAGCAGGTGCATCGATGCCGCATCGACGTACATGTTTTCCATGGTCACGTCCGAGAACTCTTCCCTGATCACGCGATGGGCCACTTCGCGCCACAACCGCGAGGTTTCGAGCACGTTGGCCTTATCCACCAGCGTGATGCGGCCGTCGCGCTGCCGGGCGATGCGCGCCGCTGCGCGGGTGACCCGCTCGATTTCGGGCCTGGTGTAGCGGCAGACATCTTCCGCCTGGTCGGCGTCACGCCACTTCTTGCCGAAATAGCTGCCACCGGTCAATTCGCGCACGATCATCAGATCCACGCCCTGCAGGCGTTCGGGGCGCAGCGGCGAAAAGGCGTGCAGGGCAGGGTGCGTCACGATGGGTCGCAGGTTGCAGAACAGGCTGAACTCGGCCCGGATCTTCAGCAGGCCGAGCTCTGGTCGTTGTTCGGCCGCGTTGCCGTCCCACTTCGGGCCGCCGACCGCACCCAGCAAGGCGGCATCGGCATCCCGGCATGCGTCGACGGTCTGCTGTGGTAATGGAGAGCCGGTGGCGTCCACGGCCACGCCGCCAATCAATTGCTCGTCCAACTCGATGAGCAGCCCATGGGTTTCCTGCAGCACCGACAATACATCGCAGGCCGCAGCATATACTTCCGGTCCGATGCCGTCGCCGGGTAGCCCGACAACCTTGAATGCCCGGCTGTTACTGGCAGAATCATCAGTCATTCCGCTATCGTCACCGCGCCATCTGGTGATGTCAACCGGCGGATGCCATGGGTGGGCTCAGTGCCCCAGCTGTGACCAGAAGGCGTTGATCAGCGGGCTGGCCAGTCGCTTCTCCAACGTGAACAGCCCCACTTCATAGGGCTTCAACGCGGGTCGCAGGTTCACGACTTGCACCTGGTCAGCCAGCGGGCTGTTGTCCAGCACGATGCGCGGCACCACGCCTGTGCCGAAACCGAGGCTCACCATGCTGACAATGGCCTCGTTGCCCGCCACCTGGGCGTAGATGTTCGGGGTCAGACCCAGTTTTCGAAACCATTCGTCCACCCGGCTGCGTGCGAGGCCCCGCTCGGGCAGGATCATGGGGCTGTCGGACCAGACCAAGGAGTTCTGCTTTCCTGCTCCCGCCTGCGCCTCGGCCGGTTTGGGTTGCCGTCCCTTTCCCACCGCCTGGTGCTCGCCGTCCCGGGCGGTGATGAACACCAGCGGAGAAACGGTGATCAGCCGGAACGCCAGGCCCTTCGGCAGGCTTGCCGGCCGCGCGCCGATGGAAATGTCCTCGTCGCCCGCCAGCACGCGGGCCACGGCCTCCTCGGGATCACCGGTGTGCAGCTTGATTTCGATGCGCGGGTGATCCCGCCGGAAGCGGGTCAGGATATCGAACAGGAAGCTGTAGCTCGCAGTGACGGAACAGAACATGCTGACTTCGCCACGCAGTTCCCCCGAAGCTTCCATCAGGGTATTGCGAACGGCATCCCATTCGCCCAGTGCATTTCGGGCATAGTCGAGGAACAGGCGGCCGGCGTGTGTCAGCGATACGCTGCGGTTGTTGCGCTCGAACAGCACCGCCCCGGCTTCCTGCTCCAGGCGCCGAATGCTGCGGCTCAGCGCGGACGGGCTGACGTGGCTGGCCTCGCTGGCGCGGCCGAAATGCAGACTGTCGGCGAGGTTCACGAAGTTTCGCAGCGAGCGGGTGTCCATGAGAACAGTATTGCATAAAACGCATTATTAGAGTGCGTATATGTCAATTTACGCAACAGTGCTAGCGCGCTATAGTCAGTTCCAACCCCACACACGGAGCATGAGGCCGATCCTGTCGCCACGAACGGTTCGGCCCTGAAAACGACTATGCAGGTTTATTACGACAAAGACTGTGATCTCGACATCATCAAGGGTAAGAAGGTGGCCATCATCGGCTATGGCTCGCAAGGTCACGCGCACGCCTGCAACCTGAGCGAATCCGGCGTGGACGTGACGGTCGGTCTGCGCGCCGGCTCATCGTCGCGCACCAAAGCCGCGGCGCACGGACTGAAAGTCGCCGATGTACCCGACGCGGTAGCCGGCGCCGACCTGGTAATGATCCTGACACCGGACGAATTCCACAGGCAGCTGTACACCGAGGAAATCGAACCCAACATCCGGCAGGACGCAACCCTGGCCTTCGCCCACGGCTTCAATATCCACTTCGGCCAGAT
>JAPHSB010000225.1 GCA_026193295.1 Lysobacterales bacterium | reverse complement strand
GGCCGGCGAGACCGATACCGAGGGTGGCCTGTACCTGACGGCGCGCGATCTGGCCAAGATCGGCTACCTGTACGCACGGGACGGCATCTGGGACGGCCAGCGCATCCTGCCGGAGGGCTGGGTCGCGCAGGCCACCTCGCCGCTGGAGGACTCCGGCGAAGGGCAATGGCGCTATGGCTACCAATGGTGGGTGCTGCCCTACGGCGATCGCGGCGCCTACGCCTGGGCGGCGCTCGGCTATGGCGGACAGCGGCTGCTGGTGCTGCCCGAGTACGACCTGATTGCCGTGTTCACGGGCTGGAATATCTACGACACGCCGCCGCTGGATGGTGGCTACGTGCTGGGCCGGCTGCTCGAGGCCATCCAGCCATAAAAAAACCCCGCCGTAGCGGGGTTTTCTGCTTGCTTCGATACTTGGGCTCAGGAGCCGGCTTTCTCGTGCACGATATCCCACAGGTAATCCGTGTGGGAAGTGCACAGCTTGTCCAACTCGATCGCATCGGCATTGTTGCCATCGGCATAGATGCCCGCGATGATCTCGGCGCGAGCCTTCATCAGGGTCGAATAATCGGGCCCCGTCATCGTTTCCAGGCGCCGGTACTGGCCCCCGACCACGTGGCTGTTCCAGCCCCAGGAGGACAGCTTGCCTTCCTTTGCGGCCTTTTCCAGCAGTGGCTGGGAGACCTTCTTGAACAACTCGTCGATGCGGTCTTCATCCGCCATGCTGCACACGTGGTAAACCGAGATGCCTACCTTGCCCCGTTTCGCGCTGCCGTCACCGCCGGCCACGGCCTGCCAGAGATAGTCGTCGTGGGCGCTGCAGTAGTTGTCGAAGCCGTCGTCGGCGCCGCCCATCGCTTCGTCCATCCGCTTGGAGATGGTCTCTTCGGCGCTCAGCAGGCCGTCAATGGAGCCCGCGGTGCGGTACAGGATGCGGCGCCACTTGCCGCCCATACGGTGTGACATCCAACCCCAGGCCTTGATCGTGCCGTCCGCGACCGCTGCGTCGTAGATCGGCACCATGTTCTTCTTTACCAGTTCATCAGCCTTGTCCTCGGTCCCGGTGTTGCAGTAGAAATAGGTTGCGTAGATGTAGGTTTCGTCCTTGTTCTCCGCTTCCTGGGCGACCAGGCCGGTGGGTGCGCCAATGGCCAGGGCCAGTGCGGTAATGCCAAGTAAGTTAGTTATTTTCATTCAATTGCTCTCCTCAGTCGGACGGTATTGTCCTTCTTGTGCCGCTGAGTATAGACGCCATGGTCGACTCTGCAATGTTCTGCGCAAAACTCAGGGGGCTGCTTTCGACAAAGAGCGGGGATCGAAGTGGCGCGTAGGGTGGCAGCTGTGACACCCCACTTCGAACCTCGAGTCGCCCTCCGCGGCAAGGTTGCGTTGCCTGGCCTCAACGCCTAATCTAGGGTGAGGAAGCAGATTCCCCATGGAAGGGTTCACACATCAGTCCAAATTGGGGGGCGCCATGAAATTCCTTACATTCTCTGTTGTTTTTGCAGCGCTGGCTTTCGTCCATTCATTTGCATCCGCTGGAAATGGGCCCAAGGGCGGGCCGTCATTTACTGACTACGACTGGACCGAGATCGTCGAAACGGACTTCTCGGCTCCCGATCGCTGGGAGCCGCGCGCAGGCCTGCAGGCCGTGGAACTGCACAACCACCTGTTCGTGATTGGCGGGCGAACGCCATTGCCGCCATCCCCACCTGACTTCAATCCGTTTGCCAGCCTGATTCATGGTGATGTGTGGGTCAGCCCGGACCTGGGGAACACCTGGGTTGAACTACTGGAAGACGCCGAAAGCGCGGGCCTGTGGAAAAACCGGGCCTATTTCGAAGCGGTCACCCAAGGCAGCCACATGTACATCATGGGCGGGCAGAACTTTACGACAGCGATACCCGGGGGGCCGCCGGATTTCGAGCCCATCATTGTTCCATCAGAGTTTTTCAAGGACGTCTGGCGCAGCGCCGACGGCGTGAATTGGGAATTGATGACCGATGAGGCCGAGTGGGCCACGGTTCCCGAAAAATGCCTTGGGGCGCCGGGCGTAAGCCAGGGCCGCGCCGGCCTCAGCGCTGTCAGTTTCAAAGGCAAGCTGTGGGTGCTGGGTGGATCGCAAGGCGATGACAATTCCATCGGCGGAGGCGACGATTGTCGTGAGCTGTTCAACGACGTCTGGTATTCGAAGGATGGGTCCGAATGGCAGCTGGCCACCGATGATGCGCCCTGGGAAGCACGGGCCGGTGGCGTGGCGCTGGTCAAGGGCGGCTGGCTTTACTACATGGGTGGCGAAAAGGGCTTCATTGGCGCAACCGACTATTTCAATGACGTCTGGCGCAGTAAGGACGGCGCGAACTGGGAGAAGGTCACGGGCGGTGCCGGCTGGTCGCCCCGGCCGGGGCACAAGTGTTCAGTTCTGGCGAATCACTTCGTCTGCATGGGCGGATTTGGCTCGCCCACCAATCCTTCGGATATCTGGGTCAGCAAGGACGGCGCCAACTGGACGCAAGTCAGCTCCACGCCGTGGAATAACGACCCGTCGTCGAGCATCTTTTTCTGCGACGCGCCGCCAGGCCTTATCTGCGACAACATCCGCTACGATTTCGACATGTTGACCGTGACCGGTGGCAAGGGCGGGATGAAGCCGTCGATCTTCACGTTTGGCGGTGACCGCGAGGTGTTTATTCCCATTCAGGATAATTTCCTGCGGGTTGAAAACGACGTCTGGCGGTACAGCCCACGAGACTAGCGAAACACATGGGGTCAGAGTAATGCGCTGAGTGGGTCACTCCGCCGGATTACTCTGACCCCTTCCCCTGCCCATAGGTATGTTCGAGGTAGTGGATGATGTCCCCCGACTCGGGCATCCAACGCACCGAACCGTCGGGTGATTGGATCCACAGCACGGGCACGCTGGCGCGGCCGCGCGCTTCGAACAGCTCATTACGCCACGCCGGCTGTGCGTACACGTCGCGTATTTCAACCTCGAGGCCGAGGCGGTCGATGGCCCGGGTTACACGCCAGCAGAACGGGCAGCTGGCCATGGTATACAGGGCCAGTTTGTCCGCGGTGGCGGTGTCGCTGGGGGCAAAGTGCTCAATGAACTCGGCCGCAAAAAAATCGGCCCGGTCGGTATCGGCTGCGCGCGCTGCGTGCTCGAAGTCGGCGTTCATCAGGGAGTAGATCAGCTGGCTCTTGTGGAATTCCGTGTCCAGCGCCTGCTGCAGAGGCTTCTGCAGGTAATCGGCGTACCACAGGGGCCATTCGGGGTCTTCGCCATCGGCGGCGGAGAAGGCGGCGAGGTGAGCCCGTTCACAGTCCCTGAACAAGCGGCTGAGTCGAGTGTGGAGTTGTGGGTCGGTCATCGGGGTGCTCCGGCACCGTGAAATTTAGCGATCGGGGTCAGAGTAACAAGATGAAGCGCCATCGAGTTAGCTCCAAAGCGGTTTACGCTGACCTCATGGTCTCCTCAAACGCATCAATAACTGTCACGCCAACCCCAGCAAAACGATCCATGGTCACGAGCGCTTCCGGCGCTTCATCCAGGCCAATGGTTCGCCCGATCAGCCGCTCCGGCTGCAATACACCCGCGGCCATCATCTCCAGCATTCGCGGATAGCGGTGGGCCTGCATACCGTGACTGCCCAGGATTTCCAGCTCATTGGCGACCACCAGCCCGGTTGGTATCGGGGCGTCGCGCTCCTCCGGCGCCAGCAGTCCCACCTGCACATGCCGGCCGCGCTTGCGCAGGCCCGCAATGGAGTTGAAGCAGGTGACCGGGTTGCCCAGTGCATCGATGGAAAGGTGCGCGCCGCCGCTGCTTAGCTCCCGGATTTCCGCAGCCACATCGTGCGAACTGTTCGCGTTGATGCAGACCGCGGCGCCGATGTCGTGGGCCAACGCCAGCCTGGAGTTATCGATGTCGACGGCGATCACCCGCGCCCCCAGCGCCCGGCCGATCATGATGGCGGACAGCCCCACGCCGCCGCAGCCGTGCACGGCAAGCCACTGGTCGCGGGCGATCCGGCCCTGGTCGACGACGGCGCGGAACGAGGTCGCAAAGCGGCAGCCGAGGCTGGCGGCGGTGATGAAATCGACGGACTCCGGCAGGCGCACCAGGTTGATATCGGCATACTGGACAGCGACATATTCGGCGAATGAGCCCCAGTGCGTGAAACCGGGCTGAAACTGGTGGTCGCAAACCTGGTGGTTGCCCGATGCGCACTGCGGGCAGCTGCCGCAACCGCAAACGAAGGGCAGGGTCACGCGGTCGCCGGTTCGCCACTGCTCGACCCCGGCGCCGACGGATTCGATCACGCCGGCCAGTTCGTGCCCGGGCACGTGCGGAAGGCTGATGTCCGCATCGTGCCCCATCCAGCCATGCCAATCGCTGCGGCACAGGCCGGTCGCCTTGACCCGGATGACGACGCCATCGGGCGAGGGGGTTGGGTCGGGTACGGTTTCAATCGAGACCGGTCCCCGGAAGGCTTTGTAGTAAATGGCTCGCACGGCGCGATCATCCCAAAACGCCAATATGCCATGTTTGGGAGACTGAGTCCCATCGGGCATCGAACCTGGGGTGTACCGAGAAAAAAGGGCCGAATCCCATTTACCCTACACGGCGAAATGGGATTCGGACCCTTTTGGGCGCAAAGCGGAGCGGCTCAACCGCCCCGCGGGTTGTAATGGCGCCTGCAGCGAAGTGTCAGGCCGCGTGGATCTTGTACCAGGTGGAATTGGCGACTTCGAAATCGTGCGCGATCGGCTTGGTCTCGAAAGCTTCGGCCATCTTCTCGTGCACTTTCGGATAGACTTCGCGCTCATACTTCTCGAGATCGGTCTTATTGTCCCAGAAGCTGATCGCGTAACCTTCCTTCATATCCTTGGCGAAAAATGACAGCTCATCCCGAAAACCTTTCTGCTTCTTGAGCAGTGGAATGACGTCAGTTTCCAGCGTGTGTTTTACATAATCGAACTTTTCGGGCTTGAATTGCCCTTTTACCATCCGTGCATACATGCTTGCCTCCTGAATGTTCAAACAAGGCGGTGATTTGCCAACTGGCCTGCCGGACTGAGCACCCCTTGAGTTACCAGCTCTGCGATCGGGGCTGTTCTGCCCTCTGAAATTACCAGTCTCGATGGATGCATTGAATCCGCCGCCCGCCCCCAGTGGATGGGCCAATTGACCCACATGGCATCCGCCCCGCGTGGCTGGATGCTGGTGGCTTGCAGCAGAGGGGAGGGCAGTCTGTATCAACCGGGAGGGGGCAGTTGATTGATCCCGCACAGCACAGCTTGCCACTCAGTCGATGCCGAGTTTCCGGCTGACGGCGACGGCCTCGAGGCGGCTATGGGCATGCAGCTTGCGCAAAATGTGCTCGATGTGATTGCGCACGGTCGGCACGCTGATGCTGAGCAGCGTGGCGATCTCACGGGTCGTGTGTCCATCGGAAAGATGGTTCAGAACCTCGTGTTCCCTCGGAGTGAGTATGTCGTGGCCGGAACCACGCCTGGACTCAGCTGACTCTTCCGGCGCCGTTGCCTCACGGGTTACCGTGGTCTCTTCGCGGCACATGTGGATCAGGGTTGCATCGTGGGTATCGAACAGCACCAGGGTCGTGACGGTAAACGCCCGCAATTGTGCATCGGCGGTCCGGAACGACATCCGGCAGCGGTTCACGGCTTTGTGCTGCGAGGCCATTTCGCGCAGCGGGCAGCGTTCACTGCAATACTGATTGCCGAACGCGTCCTGTCCCTGTAGCAGATCCCAACACTTACTGCCGACCGCCTGGGAGCGGGGGTAACCGAACACGCGGGTGGCGGCGGCGTTCCAGGCCACGATGGTTCCATCGTGGCCCACCGCGTAGGCCGGCTCGCCGGTTGCGAAAATCATGCTGTGGGTGCTGGAGGCCATTGAAGCCTGCGCGCGCGCCCGGATTGGCGCTGTCATCAGTCCGATCTGGAATGGGATTGCCCGGTCCGGTGGCGCAGGACAACGGGTATATTCCGCCATACTCCATTATTCACAACTGCCGGATTCGCGCGATGACTCAGGTCAGAGGTCTGACATCATCCGACGGTACTGACGTAGGGCAAATGCAACCATACCCAGGCCGGCCAATATGAGCAGGCTCGAGGCGATCCAGGCGATCGGACCGGCTACGATTGCCCCATTCTTCGCCACGAAATGGCCCTGCTTGAGCAAGTCGTGTATGCCAACGGCCCCGGTCAGCAACGGCGCCAGGCCGGCCAACGCAAGTGCGGCGGCGCCGATAGTGATACGTCTTTTCGTGAACGGTTTGGCCGGGTCGGCCTTCACAATCTCAGAAACCGTCGAAGAACCGTGCGGCCTGCGCGGCCGGGCGGGCCATCAGGCGGCGCAGGTAGCCTTCCAGCTTGCCTTGAAGCGGCAGCAATTCCGCCTGCACGCCGATCCGCAGCACGTAGGCGGCGCAGATGTCGGCGAGGGAGAAATCATCGCAGATATAGCCTTCCTCGGGCACGCTCTCGGCAAACACGGACAGGCGCGGGCTGAGTGGCCCGGCCCACATGTCTGCCCAGGCAGCGTCCACGATGCCGCGGCGCGACAGGTAATAGAGCACGACCGGTGTTTCCAGCGTGCTGACCGAGAGATTGACCGACTGCCAGAACAAATCCCGGCTTTCCTGATCTTGCGGCACCAGGCCCGCTTCGGGATGGCGCTCGGCGAGCGCCAGGCAGATGGCCGTGGATTCGATCAGGGTCTGGCCGCCCAACTCAGCAGTCGGAATCTGCCCGTAGGGATTCAGCGCCCGGTAGTCAGCCGCTTTGTGTTCACCCAGCTTGACCCGTATTTCCTCGATCTCGTAGCCGAGTTCATTGGCGGTCCAGCGTACCTTGCCGCTGCGGTCGACATCGGCAAAGGACCAGATCTTGATGTGTGGGTTCATGTCATCTCCCGGGCTCAGCCCATCCAGAAGCCCTTGCGGTGGGACACGCCCAGGACTTTGCGGCAGTGGTCGCAGAAATATACGAAACGCACGCCCAGCGGCGATTTGATTTTGCGTGCATTCAGCGTCCTGATCTCCTGTTCGCAATGCGGGCACAGCGGGGTCTTGCCGGAAGCCTCTCGAATCTCAATGGTCTCGTTCATGGCAGTCGGCCTCGGTGATCGATACCCGGATACGTTACCTCAGCGGGGCAGTGCACCCAAATATTCGAGTGATGTTACTTCCCGCGCCGCACAGGCTGGCCGGGGTAGCTGTCCCGCTGTGGCTCGGCATCGCGCACCACGAACACACCGTTGACCAATACATGCGCAATGCCCTCCGAGGGCAAAGCCGGCTCGGCGAAGGTGGCGCGGTCGGCGATGCGCTGCGGATCGAACACGACCAGGTCGGCATCGGCGCCGATCTCGATTCGTCCCTTGCGCCGCATCTGTGGCACAGCCTTCTCCAGGCGCTTGGCGGGCAGGTAGCTCATCTTGCCGAGCGCTTCCATCAGGCCCAACGAGCCCTTCTCGCGCACGTAGTAGCCCAGCACGCGGCTGAAAGTACCGGCGCCTCGCGGGTGGGCGCGGCCGTCCTGGTAGAACATGCCGTCGCTGGCGATCATCACGCCGGGGTGCGCGATCGCCGCGGTGACGTTGTCCTCTTTCATGCCGTGGCCGACGATGATGGTTTGCGGCGCCTCGGCGCGCAGGCGCTCGAAGCGCGCCTGGTCGAGACGTTCGCCGGATTCAGGCAGCTCGATGTCGCCGTAATTCAGTCCCAGTCGCCGCGTGAAGTCGCCATCGAAGATGGCCGCGCCGATGAAGGTGGACCAGGCCGTGTAGGGGTAGACCTCGGTGGTTACATCGACGCCGTTCTGTTGTGCCGAGTCGATCATCTCCAGGATCAGCGGTACGCGGCTGCCGCCACTGCTCCCAATGTGGACGATATGCAGCCCGGCGCCGGTTGACGCGGCGTCGGCCAGCAACTCCTGCACGGCATCGACGCTGCCGCCGAGCTCGTCCTCGGCCATGAAGCGTGAGTGGACGAAGCTGGTGACACCTTGTGCGCGCGCCAGCTTGAACATGCGGTAGATCTCCTCGCGAGTGGCGCCGGCCGTGTAATTGATGCCGAAGCCCATGCCAAGCGCGCCCTCATTCAGGCCCCGCTGCAGGCGCTCTTGCATCGCCGATATCTGCTCTGCGGTGGCCGGATCCTGCGCCCAACTCTTTTGTGCGGCGATGGCGTCGAAATGAGGGTTGTTCAGCAGCCCCATGGCAAGATCCTGCTCGGTCAGCCCGAGGGATGCGAGGTCCACCATGGTCGCGATGCGCACCGGGATGTGGCCGACCGTGGCCCCGTAGTTGATCGGTGCCGCGCCGGCCCGCTGCGCGTACCAGGTGTCGACCGGGTAAACGCCCACTTCCATCTCCAGCTGGGTTGTCACGCCGTCCTGCGCCTGCAGCCAGGATTCGAACTCGCGCTGCCCGTGGGCATGCAGGTCGATGAAACCGGGCGCCACCACCAGGCCGACGGCATCTACTTCCTCTTCGCCGCTGAGGGGTTCGCGCGACAGCGCCGAGATGCGGCCGTTCCGGATGCCGATGTCCCGCACCGAGTCCAGCCCGTTGGCCGGGTTCATGACGCGGCCGTTGTGGATGACGAGGTCGTAGTCGGCCGCGTGGGCAACCGTGCTGCCAAAGGCAAGGACACAAAGCAAGCCAGCCAGAATGCGATTCAGTTTCATGACAATCTCGTGATGGTGGGAGCGGCGCCAGTGTAACCCGGATATTTGG
>JAPHSB010000411.1 GCA_026193295.1 Lysobacterales bacterium | reverse complement strand
GGAGATCCTGGCTGCCGCCAGCGAGGCCCTGGACCGGCAGGAGAAATGGTCCGGACATTTTGCTATCCGCAACTACGACCGCACGGTTGGGGCCATGCTGTCCGGCGAAGTCGCGCGCCGTTTCGGTCGGGACGGCCTCCCGGCCGATCGCATTCGCCTGAACCTGACGGGCACCGCGGGCCAGAGCCTGGGCTGCTGGAACGCACCGGGCGTTTCCATTCACCTCGAGGGCGACGCCAACGATTACGTGGGCAAGGGCATGTCGGGTGGACGCATCGTCCTCACAACGGCCGAAGTTCACCGCGAACGTGCCCTGCGCAACGTGATTTGCGGCAACGCCTGCCTGTACGGCGCCACCGGCGGCGAATTGTATGCGAACGGGCAGGCCGGTGAGCGCTTCGCCGTGCGTAATTCCGGAGCGCAGGCCGTTATCGAAGGGGCCGGGCACCATGCCTGCGAATACATGACCGGTGGCACGGTCGTCATCATGGGGCCGGTCGGGCCCAACCTGGCCGCCGGCATGACCGGCGGCGAACTGTTCCTGCTGGACCCCAACAACCAGGTCGATCGCTGCCTGAACCCGGAATTCGTCGAGTCTTCGCCGCTGGAAGACCAGCGCTTCGATGCTCCACGCCGCCGCCTGAAGTCGCTGGTCACCGCCCACGTCAGCCTGACCGGCAGCGAGTGGGGCCGCAAGGTGCTCGACTCATGGGACATGATGCTGCCGCACTGGGTGTACGTGATACCCAAGAACTTTTCCGCCAGCAGCGCGATCTCCCAGCAGGACGTACCGCTGCGGCTGGTCAAGGCCTGAGGACACGCCGCATGACCCGCAAGATCGATAACTTCGCTTTTCTCGACCGCGCCCGCGGCGAGCCGGACGTCTATCCGCTGGAAGTCCGGCGCAGTGAATTCCGCGAAATCTACAAGCCTTATTCGGCCGAAGAAGCCGCCGACCAGTCCGAACGCTGCCTGGACTGCGGCAACCCCTATTGCGAATGGAAGTGCCCCGTGCACAACTACATTCCGAACTGGCTCAAGCTGGCGGGCGAAGGCCGCATCATGGAAGCGGCCGACCTGTGCCACGAAACCAACAGCCTGCCGGAAGTGTGCGGCCGGATCTGTCCGCAGGATCGCCTGTGCGAGCAGGCCTGTACGCTGGCAACCGGCTTCGGCGCGGTCACCATCGGCGCCATCGAGCGTTACATCGTCGACGAGGCCCTCAAGCAGGGTTGGCGGCCGGATCTCTCCCATGTGCGCACGCGGCCCTGGAGCGTCGGTATCGTCGGCGCCGGCCCGGCCGGATTGGCATGTGCAGATGTGCTGACGCGCAACGGCGTCAGCGTAACGGTTTACGACCGGCACCCGGAGATCGGCGGCCTGCTGAGCTTCGGCATACCCGACTTCAAGCTGGAACTACAGGTCATGCGGCGGCGCCGCGAGATTCTCGAGGGTTGCGGCGTGCACTTTCGTCTGAACTGTGAAATCGGGCGCGACATCCAGGCCAGCGAGCTGGAGAGTATGCACGACGCCCTGTTCTTCGGCCTGGGAACCTACACGCCGGTGGAGGCCTCGCTGCCGGGCATGGAGAAAGGCGGCATCGTTCCAGCGCTCGAATACCTGATTGGCCAGACCTGCCATCTGTATGGCCTGGACCTGCCCGGCTATCCCTTTATCGACCTGGCCGGGGAAGAGGTGCTGGTGCTGGGCGGGGGCGATACCGCCATGGACTGTGTGCGCACCGCGATACGCCAGGGCGCGGCCTCGGTGCGTTGCGTCTACCGCCGCGACCAACAGAACATGCCGGGTTCGCAGCGCGAGGTGAAGCACGCCATGAACGAGGGCGTGCAATTCGAATTCAACTCCCTGCCCCTCGGCCTGGTGCACGAGGACCGCAAGCTGGTGGGCCTTGATATCGCCAGGACCCGCCTGGTGGCCTCTGCGGACGGCCGTGCCCAACCCGAGGTCATCCCCGGCAGCGAGCAGCGCCTGCCCGCATCGGCCATCATATTCGCCTTTGGCTATCGCCCCAGCCCGCCTGCCTGGCTCGAGGCACTTGGCGTATCCACGGCAGAAAGCGGCCTGGTGCATACCGGACCGCAATTGGCCGGTCAGACCGGCAACCCGGCGATATTCGCCGCCGGCGACATGGTTCGCGGCTCGGACCTGGTGGTGACTGCGATTGCGGACGCCCGCGAGACCGCATTGTCAATCATCCAGTTCCTCGAAATGCAGCAGGCCCAGTTGAAGCGGGCCTGATCCAGGTCAAGAATTGACCCGTCAGGGTTGACTATCGTTTTCTCTAGTACTATTTTATGTTCTTACCAGAACATACATTCTCTTTTCATTCAAAATAGTGTGCAACCATGAGTAAATTAACTTCAGAAAACGCCTCTTCGCAGGCATTTATCCCCTTAATGCAGGAACTGGCCGGCGCCTACCAGGCTTTTTCCCTTTACGACGCCGAGGGCCTGCGCAAGTCCGGTTCCGGCCTCACACCCTCGCAGGCCCGCGTTATTTTCACCATTGGCGGCACCGAAGGCATGACCTGCAAGGATATCGGCGACATCACCCTGATCACCAAGGGCACGCTGACCGGCGTGATCGACCGGCTGGAAGAGAAGGGCCTGGTTGAGCGGTGGTCGGTCGAGGGCGACGGGCGCAAGACCATCGTGGCCCTTACCCGGCGCGGGGCGCGCATTTACGACCGGGAATTTCCCCGTCACGTCGAGTTCCTGAAATCCAAATTCGACAAGCTGGGCGCTGGCGACCGCAAGCAGGCAACCGAACTGCTACAGAAGATCCGCGGCCTGTTCTGACCCGGCGCCGCCCACGGCCGCAGAACCAGATTCTTTCGGGAAACGCAGGGGCGAAACTCGGCCGGGAATCCTCCGGAAACCGGATCTCTATGGTGGCGCCAGGCTTCCCCGCGATGAAAACCGTTTTTCCCGAATAAATTCGGTCCTACGGGGACATTCC
>JAPHSB010000131.1 GCA_026193295.1 Lysobacterales bacterium | reverse complement strand
ACGGGCAGCCGGACAGGTCTCGTGGCGTCAGCAGTTCCACGAACGGTTTGGCGTCCGGTCCGCTGATGCGTATCTGTCGCTGGCAGGAGACGTCCCACAAGGTAACGTCATTGACCAGGCTCCAGTACTCCTCGACCGGGTCGCCGTAATGCGTGGGCATGTAGACGTGATTGTAGACCGTAAAAGCCTTGGCGCCCCAGCGCAGCGTGGCGTCGAAATAAGGCGATTTGCGAACCCGCGGACCGATCGTGATGAGCGGGCCGGAGGAGGCATCCCTTGGGTCGTTGCGTGTCATCTTCTGCTCCCGAAATAGGCGATTCTACTGTTTTCCGTCACTGGCGTTTAACCCTTCTTGATCGCCCGGTACCTGCCGGGCGAGAGCCCCATCACTTTTTTGAATGCGCGGGAGAAATAGTAGGGATCGCCATAACCGGTTTCTGCTGCGATGGTCTTGATATGTTTCGAGGTCAGATCCAGCAGGCGGCACGCCTGGCGGATTCTCAGGTGAGTAAAATAGGCCATGGGAGACTGACCGGTCTCTTCACGGAACATCTCGGAAAAATGGCTGACGGAAATCCCGGCGTGGCGCGCCAGGTCTTCCAGGTGAACCGGTTCTGAAATTCGCTCACGCATGAACCCCAGGGTCTCCGCCAGCTGCATTTGCCGACGTTCCTGAAGCGGCTCCAGGGGCCATGCCTGATTGCGGAACAGTAACAGCGAGAGAATATGGCGCGCGGACTGTGCAGCATAGATCAGGTTGGGGATGGTGTAGCCGGTCTCGAGCGTATCCAGGCAGTCGCGGAACAGGCGTATCGCCTCTTCCTGGGTGGCTCGATCAACAGGCACAGGGTGTCCGGGACCCGGAATTCGTTCGACGTAGTAGTTGGCCTCGTCGCCCAGAAAATGCATCCAGTAAATGGACCATGGGTCGTCTTCTTCGGCCCAGTATTTGTGGCTTCGATGGCGCGGAATGATCAATAATTCGCCGGGCCGCAAGTGGTTTTCCTGGTCTTCGACGATTACACGCCCGTGTCCGCCGACGCACAGCATCAGGTGGTCTTGCCCGGCGCCTTTGGGCCGTTGCCTGAAATGATAGCGGGCCTCCGGGAACCAGCCGATATCGGTCGGGTAGAGCGGTTGCACGAGGGGGTGGCGATGGGCATCTGCCAGGATAGGGCGGGGGATCACGTACATATCCTGGCCGGCGAAGCCTTCTCTCAACCTGATTGGGGTCATGGTCGTAAGATTATCCAGTTACTTAGTACAATGTCCATTTCAAATGTTCGTTTCAGTTAACTACCATAGGAATAATTTCCATCAAGGACCGATTATGCCGTTTCAATCCGTGCCGGCGCTGGTTCATTCCGAGTTCGTTCGGATCTTTCGTGAAGAGCCGCGCATGTATCGCTCACCGGCGCGTATCAATATCATTGGCGAGCACCTGGACTATAACGGCGGCAGCGTTTTGCCATCGGCAGTTAACCTGTTTACCTGGGCAGCGGTGTCGCCGCGGACCGACCCGGTGATCGATATCTACCTTTGCCACGACGGCAGCCGTCAGCGCATAGCCCTGGAAGATCTGAGCAAAGACGGTTCGGGCAGCGTGGTTGAGTATTTGAAGGGTGTTGCCTGGGCGATGCATACCGGGGGAGTTGAGCCCCAGGGCTGTAACTTGGTGGTTGGCGGAAACATTCCGCTCGGCGGTGGTCTGAGTTCGTCGGCCTCGCTGGAACTCGTAGTGGCCAGCGCGCTGGTGGATCGCGCGGGCGCGCAGTTGGAGCGGGAGCAGCTGGCTCTGCTGTGCCACAAGGCGGAGGCCGAGTTTGTCGGTGTCCAGTGCGGCATCATGGACCAGTATGCGATAGCGCTGGGCGCAAGCGGTTATGCCATGATGCTGGACTGCCGCAGCCATGATTTCGAACTGTTGCCGTTGCCGGATGACGCGAAATTCCTGGTGATACATAGCGGCGTCAGCCGGCGGCTGCCTTCTGGCGGGTATAACTCGCGCCGTGACGAGTGCGCGGCGGCTGTCGAACTGCTGCAGCAGTCGATCCCGGGATTGTGCTTTCTCGCGGAGCTCGACCCTGGCCAGATCAGCGACAATCGAAGCCGTCTGGGCGAAACGCTGTTCCGTCGCTGCCGCCACGTAGTCAGCGAATGCCAACGAGTCAGAGAGGCTACAGGAGCCATGCTGGAAGGCGAACTCGAGTTGCTGGGATCGCTCCTCAACGAGTCGCACAGCAGCTTGCGTGATGATTACGAAGTCAGTTGCTCCGAACTCGACGCACTGGTGGAAATCGCAAGGGCCTGTCCTGGTGTCCTTGGGTCGCGCATGATGGGCGGAGGATTCGGCGGCTGCACCATCAGCCTGGTGCGGCCCGCGGAGGCGCTGGAAACTGCCCGGCGAATCAGGCAGGAATACGGCAGGTTGCTGGGCCGGGAGCCTTGGGTGCACGTGGTGGGCCCGGCCGAGCCGGTCTCGGAAGTGGAGGATTGGCATGAGCCTTGAAGAGCACTCCCACAGAAGGCTCAATCTGCTGACCGGCGAGTGGGTGTTGGTCTCACCGCACCGGACCCGGCGGCCATGGCAGGGTCAGGTGGACAAGCCGGAGGCGGAGAGCAGGCCGGAATACGACCCGGAATGCTACTTATGCCCGGGCAACGAGCGGGCAAATGGTAACCGCAATCCGCGCTACTCCGGACCTTTCGCATTCGATAACGACTTTCCCGCGTTGTCGGCGGTGTCCGACATCGAACAGCCGGGCAACTCCCTCCTGGTGGCCGAGCGGGAAAGCGGAAGCTGCCGGGTGGCTTGCTTTTCGGAGCGTCACGACCTGCGGCTGGCGACCATGGGCGATGTGGACGTCGAACGCGCGCTGCAGTTCCTGTTCCAGGAATTCCAAGCGCTGGATATGCGTCCCGACATCGGGTACGTGCAGGTCTTCGAGAACAGGGGCCGGATGATGGGCTGCAGCAACCCCCACCCGCATGCGCAAATCTGGGCGACTCGCAGTCTGCCGGTCGAGCCGTCGAAGGAACTCGTGCGGCAGCGCAGGTACTTTGAGTCCGAAGGGCGCTCCCTGCTGCTGGATTACCTGCAAACGGAATTAGGACAGGAGGAACGCCTGGTTTGCTGCAATGAGCAAGCGGTATCACTGGTGCCGTTTTGGGCAACCTGGCCGTACGAGATCCTGGTGCTGCCGCGGCGTGCCATCAGCGGGCCGGCGGAGCTCGATGAGAACGAGGTGGCGGGCCTGGCCCGCGTCCTGCGTGAAACGCTGCTGTCTTTGGAGAAACTGTTTTCCGCCGCTGTGCCCTATTCGATGGGATTCCACCCGCGGCCTTCCGATGGCAGACCTCACCCTGAATGGCAGTTCCACGCTCACATTTACCCGCCGTTGCTGCGATCGGCGAGCGTACGCAAGCATATGGTGGGTTTCGAAATGCTGGGAATGCCGCAAAGGGATATCACCCCTGAAGCCGCTGCACTGAACTTGCGCAACGCCCTGAGCAGGGTACGGGTTTGACCGGCCGCTGCACCGTAACCGCCAGGCGGTTTGGCCAGTTGCCAGACGGGACCAGCATTACGCGGGCGACGCTGGCCAACGCTACCGGGATCGAGGTGGATGTCATCAGCTATGGCGGGATCATCACCCGGCTCCTGGTCCCCGATGCGCGGGGCCGGCTCGCAGACATCGTGCTGGGCCTGGACAGCCTCGAGGAATACCTGTCTCCCAATCCATACCTCGGTGCGCTGATCGGCCGTTACGGTAACCGGATCGCGCACGGCCGATTCGAGCTCGACGGTAAAACGTACCGTCTCGACCGCAATGATGGAGCGCACCATCTGCACGGGGGCGTCCAGGGGTTCGACAAGAAAAACTGGCTCATGGAAACTTTCGAAAGCGGGAGCCGTGCAGGAGTGGTCATGACCCTGACCAGTCCGGATGGCGACCAGGGTTATCCGGGCCGGGTGGATATCCGGGCCGTCTATGAACTGAGCAATGCGGATGAGCTGGAACTGACCCTGCATGCGACAACCGACAAGCCGACGATTGTCAACCTGACCCAACACAGTTATTTCAACCTGGCCGGCCGGGGTGATGTGCTCGATCATCGACTGCAGATCGGCAGCGAAATCTACATTCCGGTTGGCGCGGACCAGATTCCGACAGGGGAACTGCAGCGTGTTGCCGCCAGCCCCTTTGACTTCCGCCGGCCAAAGGCCATAGGTCACGACATCGAAGCCGATCACGAGCAATTACGGCGCGGCTCGGGTTACGATCACACTTTTGTACTGAAAACCCAGGCAAATGAAGACCTGATGCTGGCGGCCAGGGTTGCCGAGCCGGTTTCGGGGCGGGTGCTCGAGGTGTTGACGGTGGAGCCCGGCCTTCACTTCTACTCGGGAAATGGCCTGGTCGGCGACTTGCAGGGCAAGGGCAGAGTGCTGAGCCGTCACGGCGGGTTTTGCCTGGAGCCGCAGCATTTTCCGGATTCTCCCAACCAGGCTGGCTTTCCGTCCGTCACGCTGCTGCCCGATGCAACGTACCAGAGCCGGGTCCTTTACCGGTTCTCCGCCATGCGCAGCGGCTGGTCATGAGTTAATTGCATGGTGAGTTTTGCTCCCGGTTCGCCGATAATCTTCGAGTTGGCTGCGAACGCCGCATTGCGGATACTGCTTTGAAAACTTTCGCCCGGGCACTGGCCAGCAAATCATTCGCCGTGACCGCGGAAATACCCCTCTGGGGCAACACGCCTGCCGGTGAAATATTGAAGCAGGCGCAACAGTTGGCCCCGCACATTGACGGTGTCCAGTTTGCGGCGCACCCCCGGCACCGGGGTCACATGTCGCCGCTGGCGCTGGCCGCCTTGTTGCTGCGCGAAGAAGTCGATCCGGTCACCCGGCTGAACTGCCGTGACCGCAATCGGCTGGCCCTGCGCAGTGACCTGATCGGCCTCAGGGCCCTGGGTGCAAGCAGTCTCCTGTTGAATCGCGGCAGCCTGACAGAAAACCAGACAGCGCCGGAGGGCAAACCGGTTTTCGACCTCAATTGTCGCGAGCTGATTGCCTTGGCTGCGGAAGTTGGCGAAGAACAGCGAGGCGAGCAAGGGCAGGAGTTCATGATCGGAACCGGCGCCACCGTCTTCAGGCCAAATGCCGATTGGAAAGCCGAGTTGTATAGAACACGGGCCGAGGCGGGTGCGCGGTTTCTTCAGACCCAACCCTGTTGGAGTGTCCCCATGCTGCGCCATTTCATGCAGCGCCTGGTCGATCTCCGGATGACATGGAATTTCGCCGTTATCGTGACCCTGGCGCCTCTGCCGGGGATGAAAGCGGCGAGCTGGCAGTTTGAACAGGCTCAGGGAACCGTCATACCCAAAACCATTCTGAACGAACTGGCCAAAGCCACGGACCCGGAGCAGTCCGGCATCCGGCTTTGCGCACGCCAGATGCAGGAGATCGCAGCCATTCCGGGTGTCAGCGGCGTCAACCTGCTGACGCTCGGCAACCCGGCTGCCGTGATCGCTGCGATCGAGGCATCCGGCCTGAGGAATCGCTAGCGCAGGCGGCCAGGCGAGCCGCTCAGTAGCCGGTCTGGTTACCCCGGCGAGGCCGCAGCAGTTTGAAACGTTGAAAACCCAGCCCCAGCAGGTATGCGAGATCGAAGTCATGCATGCCGATGGTGTTGCGCTCCTTGAGCTTCTGCGAACAGGTGAACAGGCTTGCGTCGCCGACCTTGTTGGCTTTTGAAATGCTGGGATAGCAGATTTTCGATGGGCAGGTGTAGGCGCAACCGGCGTTGGCGAACAGCGTGATGTTCTCCTTGTTGTCAATGGCCCGCAGCAATGCTTCGTCGTCATTCGCGGTCATCGGCAGGATCACGGTATCGTAAATCCGAAACGCCTCGTCCACTTTCTTCAATGTGTTGATGTTCTTGATCACGCTGGCTTCCAGCCGGTAGTCCGGAAAATCCTGGCGGATCCAGCCAGCCAGTTCATCGTTCGTGATGATCAGGGAATTGCCGGGGCGGTGGTACTTCTCCAGGTAGGCGAGGTTTTCCTCGTATTCATCTGCCGTCGCATAATGGTTGGTCAATGGCAACCTTACGTTGATGTTCATCCGGTACAGAGACCGCACGTCATAACGGCTGAGTTCGGTGGCTGCGAAAAAGCGCCCTCCATACAGCGAACAGGCCTCGGTAAAGCCAAAGAAACTGTCTATCTGTTCCAGCGGCAGCTGCTCATAGTTGCTGCGGATGAACTGCTGGATCGGTACCGCGGACGGCTTGCCACGCGCGGACACAGTATATTGCACGATCACTTCCTTTTTTGGCTGCGGTGAGCGGACAGGAAGAATTAACCACATATTGCCCGGGCTGGGCAAGTATTGCACGCTGGGCAAGAGGTTGAGATCGTAAGATAGTCCATCAATCCCGATTAACATCCATTGTCAGCAACAGATTGCGTGTGCCAGCATGGAACCTGTCGGAGTTTAAGCACAGGCTACGACTGATAATAATTTTAAAGTACGAGGAGGCCACAGTTATGACACCGCCCGTCACCGGTTTTTCCTTACACCCTCTCGCACGCGCAATCGCCCTGGCAACAGCCACAACACCTGCCTTGGCTGCAGCACAGATGGCCGAAGAAGAGCAACGGCCAGGAGCGCTGGAAGAAGTCATCGTGACCGCCACCAAGCGTTCAGTGAATATGCAGGATCTGCCGATGTCCATCGAGGCATTCAATAACGATCAAATCAAGGCAATGGGCCTGACCAACATGGCTGTCTATATGAAGGTCGTGCCCAGTTTGTCGACGGTGGCAACGGTGCCGGGCCGCAACGAGGTGGTCTTCCGCGGTGT
>JAPHSB010000324.1 GCA_026193295.1 Lysobacterales bacterium | reverse complement strand
CCCGAGCGGTTGTACCAGGAGCGGTCGAACAGCACGATCTCGCCACCCGACGGCAGGTGCGGCACGTAGCGCTGGAAGTACCACTGGGTGCGCTCGCGGTCACTCGGCTTCTGCAGGGCGACCACCCGGCAGACCCGCGGATTCAGCCGCTGGGTGATGCGCTTGATCACCCCGCCCTTGCCCGCTGAGTCGCGGCCTTCGAAGATAACTGCGATCTTCGCTCCCGTGTGCTCGACCCAGTCCTGCAGCTTGATCAGCTCCGATTGCAGCGTGATCAGCGCGCGGAAGTAGACCGCCCGGTTGAGCGTTTCGGGATGCTTGCGGTTATAGATCCGGCGCAGCTCCAGCGACAGCGCCGGCTCGGACATTTCAAGCTCGTAGTCTTCGTCCAGGTTGTCCTGCAGCTCGGCCTCGAGCCAGTCGAGGCCGTCGTATTCCTGCTTTTCCAAGTCATTCATGTATTCATGGGTCCGTTGAAGAATCGCACTGAATTCAGCATAGAACGCGCAACTCACAAGGGCAACCGACGAAAGTCACGCATGTATCCGGTGTCAGGGTCGCGGCACAATGCCTGAAAAGGGCGGGCCAGTGACGGCCGCTACGCGCCCAGAGGCCGCAGCGTGATGACGGACATGGCCACTACCCAGACCAGCGCCATGGCCGCGAAGAAGCGATGGAACAGGAGGTTTCGGGTACCCAGCGCAATCACGGTCATTACGATCAGCGGCCCGATGAACAGGGCATAGGGGCCAATCGTAGCGGTTTGCGAATCCGTACCCGCCTTGATCCAGTAATCCACCAGGTCGTATGACACAAACGCCAAAAGGGTGCCGAAAAACCAGTGGCGGTTGCGAATGAACTGGGCACGGTAATCCTGGTTCGGAACTTCGCCTTCGGGAAACAGCAGCGCCATCAACAGGTACAGGAAAACGGCATACCCCAGTACGAACAGGAACAGACCGAAAGTCCAGGTTTCGACCGTATTGAGGGCAAACGTGAACCACCAGAAACTGACGATCCAAACCAGCAGGGCCAGGGCCCACAGGAGCTGCGCCCACGAAACGACGACCCGGTCGCGCACGTGGATGATTCGCACCAGCTGCGTCAGGAAGTGCGTCAACGCCAGGCCGACCACCACGGAGATCAGGACGGTGAGGTATTCGAAGACCATGATCAGCGTTCCCTGTAACGACAGGTGTCCATTCTGCCACAGTGACCCTGACGTTAAAGCGCTGCCACGCGGCGCAGCCAATCGGCTATATTTGGAGCCAGAATTCGCAGAGGGTATGCAACGATGCAAAAAACCGTCACACGCCGTCGCTTCCTGCAGCTTACCGCGGCCTCCGGCGCCGCGCTGGCGACCCCGACCCTGTTTGCCGCCGGCTCGGCCGAAAGCCTGTATGCGCGCAGCGTAGTCATCGACGGCCTCGGCTTTCCCGGCGGCCTGCAGCCCTCAGAGGAGGCGCCGCTCAACGCGGCTGAGCTGGACCAGGTCACGGAGTCCGGGCTCAGTGCTGTGCACCTGACGGTCGGCGCGGTCGGCACTATGCCGCCTCTGACGGCCTTCGAAAAAGCCGTGCGCAGCATCGAGCGCTGGGAAGCCGAAATAAACCGCTACCCCGAGGGTCTTGCGCGGGTGCGTTCGGCCAAGGACATCCTGGCGGCGAAATCCACCGGGCGCACGGGTATTTGCTACGGGCTGCAAGACGGCGTCGCTTTCGAGGACGACCCCGAACGACTCGACACGCTGGCCTGGCTGGGTGTGCGTGTGATCCAGCCGACCTACAACCGCCGCAACCTGCTGGGCGACGGCTGCATGGAGCCGGCCGACGCGGGTTTGAGCCGGACCGGCCTGCAAGCCGTCGAGCGCATGCAGTCGCTGGGCATCCTGGTCGACCTCAGCCACTGCGGCCGGCGCACGGCGGCCGACGCCATCGCCATCACCAAACGCCCGGTGGCCTTTACCCACACCGGCTGTTACGCACTGGCGGAGCACCCACGGCACCGGACGGATGCAGAGTTGAAGGCCGTGGCGAACACGGGCGGCGTCAGCGGCATCTTCATCATGCCCTACCTCTCGAAGGGCGAGCAGCCCACGGCTGCCGATGTCATCGCGCACCTCGAACACGCCATCGACGTGGCGGGCGAGGACCACGTCTCGATCGGCACCGATGGCACGATTTCACCGACCGAGCTGACCCAGGAATTCAAGGCGCAGTTCAGCAAGACCACCCGCGAGCGCAAGGAGCTGGGCATCGCTGCGCCTTTTGAGACCGAGGAGGGCTACCTGTTCGCCAACGACCTGAATACCCCCCGGCGTTTCGAGACCCTGGCGCAGCTGCTGCTCGACCGCGGCCACGGCGAGGCGCGGGTCGAAAAGGTCCTCGGCGGCAACCTCCTGCGCGTGTTCGGGGAGGCCTGGACGTAGGAGCGAACATTGTTCGCGAATTCTCAAGCGGCAGCCAAACCATTATTTCCCGAATGAATTCGGTCCTACAATATTGGCATGCGTGCTCTGCTCACTTTGTTGGCCGGCCTGGCCCTGATCTACGTGGCGCTGGGGGTGGCGCTGTACCTGTTCCAGGGTTCCATGGTGTTCCTGGCCAACCTGCCCGGCCGTGCGTTGGAGGCCACGCCCGCAGACATCGGGCTGGACTACGAAAATGTGCATTTCGACACAGCTGACGGTGAACGACTGCATGGCTGGTACATACGGGCACCGGACGCGCGCGGCGTACTGCTGTTTTTTCATGGCAACGCCGGCAACATTTCGCACCGCCTCGAAAGCATCCTGATCTTCAACCGGCTGCGACTGGATGTGCTGATCGTCGACTATCGGGGCTATGGCCAAAGTACCGGCAGGCCGAGCGAGCGCGGGACCTACCGCGATGCGCAGGCTGCTTGGGATTACCTGGTGAGAGATCGAATAGTAGCGCCGGGCAACATTGTCGTATTCGGGCGCTCGCTGGGGGGCGCCGTGGGTGCCTGGCTGGCGGCCCAGCTACCGGCTGAGGAACAGCCGGCGGCAGTGATCATCGAGTCCAGCTTTACCTCCGGCGCCGACATGGCCCGCCGCCTCTATCCGGTCTACCCCGCTCGGCTGCTGACCCGCCTGAAGTACCCGGTCATCGAATTTGTTGGACGGCTGCAGTGCCCGGTGCTGGTGGTGCACAGCCGCGATGACGAGATCATTCCCTTCACGATGGGCCGTGCGATCTACGACGCCGTGGGGCAGCCCAAGGACTTCATCGAGCTGCGCGGCGACCACAACGCGGGCTTCTGGATCAGTCGCGAGCACTACGCAGCGGGGCTGGACGCGTTCCTGGGTAAGACGCTGTAGGAGCGAGCATTGTTCGGGACGAGTTTCCCGAATAAATTCGGTCCTACGTGCCGTACATTTCAGACGAGTTTCCCGAATGCGGCGCAGGCTATGGAGGCGGTGCGGTTTCGGCGAAGGCGAAGAAGCGCCGCCGGAATGCCGTCGCGCCCTCGGTCCTACGTGCCGTGCATGTCAGCCTGGTGCTTGGCGAACTCCTCGGCATTGATGCAGCCGTTACCGTCGAGATCGAGGTCTTCGAAGGTCGGCATTTTCATGCCCTCGTGCATGCCGTGGTGGCTGCCCATGGCCTCGCCGCCGGCCATCCCGGCATGCGCTTCGCGCATCGCCTTGTGGTGTGCCTGCTGCGCGGCGGTCAACTCGGCCTCGGTCAGCTTGCCGTCGCCGTCGGCGTCGACATCGCTGAACGCAGGCGCGCTGGCCATACCCTTCATCGGTTTGCCCGCCTTCGCCATGGCCTCGTGCCGCGCTTCGCGAAACGAGTTGAACTCGTCTTCACTGACAAAACCATCACCGTCCTGGTCGAATTCGCTGAACGCCGGCGGCTGGTGGCGCCCGTGCGACTCGGCCTTGACCGCCAGCGGCAGCAAGGCGAGCGCGAACAGCACCGCGATGGCCAGGATGGTTTCGAAAACGGTCTTTTCGGTACTTTTCATGTCCATTCTCCAGGCACAAGTCTGGTTATGATTGCGCCGACCGGCACCAAGTTCATTGATCTGGGGCAAGACAGGGTTAACGGTAACCCGCGGCCTGCAGCAGGAACAACCGCGCGTAGTGGCCATCGAGGGCCATCAGTTGCTCGTGGCTACCGCGCTCGATGATGCGTCCGTTTTCGATCACGACGATCTGGCTGGCCATGCGCACGGTGGAGAAACGATGCGAGATCAGGATTGCGATGCGGTTCTGGGTCAGCTTGCGGAAGTGCTCGAAAATGGTGGCCTCGGCCGCCGCGTCCATCGCCGCGGTGGGTTCGTCCAGCACGAGGATGTCGGCCTCGGTGCGCATGAAGGCGCGGGCCAGGGCGATTTTTTGCCACTGCCCACCGGACAGTTCCTGGCCGCCCTTGAACCACTTGCCGAGCTGGGTTTCGAAGCCGCGCGGCAGATCGGCCACGATGGCATCGGCCATGCCCTTCTCGGCCGCTTCCCGCCATCGCCCGGCGTCTTCGAAATAGCGCACGTCGCCCGCCCCGATGTTTTCGCCGACCAGAAACTGGTAGCGGGCGAAGTCCTGGAAGATCACCCCGATGCGCTGCCGCAGCGCATCCTCGTCCCACTGCTCGAGGTCCATGCCGTCGAGCCGGATACGGCCCGAATCGGGGCGATAGAGCCGGGTCAGCAACTTGATCAGGGTGGTCTTGCCGGAGCCGTTCTCACCGACCAGCGCCAGCGACTCGCCCGGCCGTATGTGCAGATCGATGTCGATCAGGGCCGGTTTCTCGGCCCCGGGGTAGGTAAAGGAAACGCCCTCGAAGCGGATGCCATCGACCGGGTCGGGACCCTGCAGCAGGTTACCGCGCCCGGCCGGCGCCTGTGGGACAGGCGTCTCGAGATACTCGTACAGCGTGGACAGGTACAGATTGTCCTCGTACATGCCGCCGATGGCGCTGAGGATGGCCGACACCGCCGCCTGCCCCTGCCGGAACAGCATCAGGTACATGGTCATCTGGCCCAGGGTGATGCGGCTCAGCACCGCCGTGGCCGCGATCCAGGCATAAGCCCCGTACAGGGCCGCCGTGCCGATCAGGCCGAGCAGAAATCCCCAGCCGTCGCGGCGGATTGCCAGCGAGCGGTCGCGCGTGTAAAGGCGGGTGAAAATGTCGCGATAGCGTTGCAGCAGCAGGGGGCCGAGCCCGAACAGCTTCACTTCCTTGACGTTGTCCTCGCGCGCCAGCACCGTTTCGAGATAGATCTGCATGCGCGTGTCGGGCGAGCGCCAGCGGAACAGCGAAAAAGCCTCGTCCGAGAACCGGGTTTCGGCGATGAAACTGGGCAGGCCGGCAACAATCAGCACCAACACCGCCCAGGGCGAAAACTGCACCAGCAGCACACCGTAGCTGATCAGCGAGACCAGGTTCTGGGCCAGGCCGAAAGTGCGGTTGACCAGCGACAGCGGACGGCTCGACGCTTCGCGGCGGGCACGCGTCAGCTTGTCGTAGAACTCCGAGTCCTCGAACTGCGCCAACTCCAGTGTCAGCGCCTTTTCCAGGATCATCACGTTGACCCGCTGACCCAGCAGGGCCCGCAGCAACGCCTGGCACAGCGAGATGCCGCGCTGGGCAAAAGCCAGGGCGACGACGATCAGCGCCTCCAGCGCGACCAGCAGAAACACCGGTCGGAACTCCGCTACGCCCGTGTCCCGGTAGGCCTGGGAGGCCGCCACCACCGCATCGATGATCAGCGCGCCCACATAGGCCATGCCGGCCGGCAGCACGCCGGCCAGCAGCGTCAGGACACCCAGCGCCACGGTCAGCCCGCGGCTGGTGGTCCACACCAGCTCCAGCGCCCGGCGGCTGTAGCGAAACACGCCGAAGAAACTGCGCCGCAGTTCGGGTGCGGGTTGCGCCGCGGATGTCGGGTCGGGATGCGCCATGACCTCACAAGATGCGGCCAAATAGGATACCCCGCAAGCCTTCCCTGTAAGAGAGGCCAGTCTTTGTGGGAGCGGCTTCAGCCGCGATTCTTTTCAATTACCACACACCAATCGCGGCTGAAGCCACTCCTGCCGTGTTCTAAGAGCCGCGCTTTTGCTTGTTTCAGGCGGAAAGCGCCGGCCGGGCCTTGTGCAGGGCGCGGGCCAGGGTGTCGATTTCCTCGTGCGTGTTGTAGAAAGCCAGCGAAGGCCGCACCGTTTCCTCAAGCCCGTAATGCGCCAGCGCAGGCTGGGCGCAGTGGTGGCTGGAACGCACGGCGATCCCTTCGCTGTCGAGGAATTTCCCCAGCGCCTGGGGCTCGATTCCATCCATGACCAGCGAGATCGAACCCACCCTGTGCCCGGGGTTGCCAATCAACCGCAAGCCGGGAACGCCTGGCAGCAGGTACTCGGCGTAACTCATCAGCGACTGCTCATGCAGCATGGCGGCCTCGAATGGCAGGCGCTCCAGGTAATCGATGGCGGCGCCCAGACCTATCGCGTCAGCGATGTTCGGAGTGCCGGCTTCGAAGCGGGTCGGTGGCATGGCGAAGGTGGAGCGGTCGAAAGTGACCCGCTCGATCATGCTGCCGCCGCCCTGCCATGGCCCCATCGCATCCAGGATTTCCTGCTTCGCGTAGAGTGCGCCGATGCCGGTGGGGCCGAACATCTTATGTCCCGAAAGTACGAAAAAGTCGGCGTCCATCGCCTGCACGTTCACGCTGAAATGAGGAACCGACTGCGCGCCGTCGACCAGGACACGGGCCCCGACACCGTGGGCCATGGCGGCGATCTGCTCGACCTGCACCTTCGTGCCCAGCGCATTGGAAACCTGGGTGACGGCGACCAGCTTGGTGCGCGGTCCGAGCATCCGCGAAAACTCGTCCAGGCGCAATTCACCCTCGTCTGTCATCGGAATGACCCGGATTTTGATGCCCAGGCGGTCACGCAGGAACTGCCAGGGCACAATGTTCGAGTGATGTTCGAGCTCCGAGAGGACAATCTCGTCTCCGGGTCCGAGATTGTCAGGCCCCCAGCCGAATGCGACCAGGTTGACGGCTTCCGTGGCGCCGCGCACGAACACGATCTCCCCGGCGCTTTCCGCGCCGATGAACCGCGCCAGCCCGGCGCGTGCGCCCTCGTAGCCGTCGGTGGCACGGGCCGCAAGGGTATGCGCGCCACGGTGGACGTTGGAATTATCGTTCTCGTAATAGTGCTTCAGCGCGTCAATGACACACTGGGGCTTCTGGGTGGTGGCGGCATTGTCCAGCCACACCAGCGGTTTGCCGTTGACCTGCTGCTGCAGTGCCGGAAAGTCGTTCCTGATCTTGTAGACGTCGAAGTTCCCGGCGTCCCGGCTACGCAGGCCAGGCAGGGCATAGGTCCGCTGATCGGTGGATTCCTGCGGCCGTTTGGCCGAGGGTGCGCCGGCCGGAGCTGCCATGTAGTCGGGGGTCGCGGCGTTTTGTGGCTCGCCCGGGGCATTCCGTCTGCCCGGGTTAGCTGCAAGTGCGCCCGGCATCGACAAACCGTCGAGAAAGTAAAGTCGATTGATGCTGGCCGGACTGTCCATCGACCCGAGGACACCGAAAGCCAGGGCGGAAAGGTCCGGCACGGCGGTTTCACCCACGTACAGGTGCGATGCGGGGTCGAAGGCTTCGAGCGTTGCACTGTCCTGGTACGTGTGAATCTGCCCCGGCAGGGGTTCGAGCTGCAGAGGTCCGGGCGGCGGAGGCATGACGGAACTCCCCGCGAAGGCCGCCGGGTTCAGCAGCTTACTCTGCCCGCTGATCTCGGGCGTGCCATCTGGCAATGGAACCTCTTGGAATATCTGGTTCGCCATCTTCGAAATCATCTGCGGGTCGAGATAGCTGCTCTGCGGCAGGTCAACTCCGTACTGATCCGGATGCCCCCGTTTGGGCACGTTCGGCAGATTCTTATTGATAGTCATGGTAGTTCGTCACTTCCACGTCCTCGAGCATGCCAAGAGCATCGTCGACCAGCACGGCGCAGGAAAAGTAGAGGTTGACGAGATAGCTGGATATCGCACGGGCGTCGATGCCCATGTGCCGCACAGAAAGGCTGGGCTGCTGTTCCCCGGGAATGCCGGTCTGGTGCAGACCGACTACGCCCTGGCGCTCCTCGCCCAGCCGCATCAGGAGGATGGAGCTGGTGCCGTGTTCGATTTCCAGCTTGTCGCAGGGCACGATCGGTACGCCGCGCCAGGTCAGGACGGGTGAGCCGAACAGCTCGATGGTCGCCGGCGGCACGCCACGCCTCGTGCACTCGCGACCGAATGCCGCTATTGCTTTTGGGTGCGCCAGGAACATCGCGGGCGATTTCCACACCTTGGCCAGCAGATCGTCCATGTCGTCCGGCGTGGGAGGACCGTTGCGGGTGGCCAGGCGCATGGAAGGCGCTACCTGGTGAACCAACCCGAAGTCGGCATTGTTGATGAGCTCCCATTCCTGGCGTTCCTTCATGCTCTCGATGGTCATCCGGAGCTGCTCACGCACCTGGTTGATCGGCTCGTTGAAAATGTCAGCGATCTTGGTGTGGATGCGGACGATGCTCTGCAGCACGGTCAGGGCATACTCACGCGGCTGCTCCTCGTAGGCCACGTGAGTGCCGGTCAGCTCGTCCTCGCCTGTCTTGCCGGTATGTATCTCGAGTTTCTGTTCGCCAAATTCATTGGCCAGCGTCGCGCGCAGCTCCTCACGATGCTGCATTTCGGCCAGCAAGCGCTCCTTCAGGCCCTTGGCGTCCTTCAGCAACCGGTCGAAGTCCCGCCGCCCCAGGGTGAGCACGGACAGCGGGGTGCGTGCCTCCACTGTTGCGGTGCGAGGAGAATCCTTCAGCAAGGCGATTTCGCCGAAATAACTACCGGCGTTCATCAATCCCAGCCGCACCGGGCGTCCGTGCCTGCCCAGCTGGCTGGCCTCCGCCTTGCCGGACAGCAGGATATAGAAGGTGTCACCCGGATCGCCTTCCGTGATGACCACATCGCCGGCCACGAAGGTCTTGCCCTTGAATTTTCCGGCAAGCGCTTCGAGAACGTGGTCGTCCACGCTTTGGAACAGGGAAAGGGTGCGCAGGTGGCGAGCCTGGATCTGCTGATCGCCACCTTCAAACTCGAATTGGATCTTCTGGTCCTGAGCCAACACCACCTTCTGGCGATTGACCCGGTAGTGTCCGGAATTGACCTCGACCCACGGCAGCAGGCGAGTCAGGTAGCGGGGTGACATGCCCACCATCTGGGGCACGGTCTTGGTCGTGGTGGCGAGATTGGCGGCGGCTTCCTGCGTGATGGAATCCCGCTTGATGCTGTCTGGCACGTGTGGCTTTTCTGCCATGGTCGAACTCCTCGGAGATTGCTGACTCCCGCGGCGACGGCGCGGAGCCCGGATTCTTCTTGTGCCCACCGGCATGTGATGGCCGTGAGCTCTGCGGACGTATTATCAGAACATAATAT
>JAPHSB010000243.1 GCA_026193295.1 Lysobacterales bacterium | reverse complement strand
TTTGTCCTGTTTCTTGTCGGCGGACTCGTCATCCTGTGCCCAGGAGCCAGTCGGGGCCGTGAGCAGGGCGAGCGCCAGGACACCGAGGGACAGTTTGACATTGTGCTTCAATCCGGGTCTCATCGCGTTAGTTCCTCAACTGGTCCGGGCGGTTCATCGCGTCTGGGTGATTCCGCCGGGGTGGTTGGAACCGTGAACCTGCACGTGGCAGTTCATGCACTGTTTGCCCAGCATCCGCTGGTCACGCCCCTCGGGGGGCAGGCCGGAGCCGCTATAGACCGCGCTGACGTGGAAATTCCCGAGGTGGCACTGCTGACAGAGATACGGCTGGCGGGCGACCAGCAGGTTCTCGTAGTTCGAGCCGTGCGGCACGTGGCAGTTGCTGCAGTCTTCCTGTACTGGCGCGTGCTCCCACAGGAAGGGGCCGCGCTTCTCGGCATGGCAGTCATAGCACTGCTCATTGATGGTGTTGCGGATCAGGTTCGCGGGCCCCGGTCCGCCATGCGGTTGGTGGCAGTCCGTGCAGCCCAGCAAGCCGACATGCGAGAGGGAGGCCGTCGAGCCCTGGACCGGGTGCCTGGACTGGCGCAGGAACTGGGCGCGCTGCTCCTGGTGGCACTGGTAACAAACCTCGGGCTGAGTCTCCAGCGCGAGGACCGGGTCATTGGCTGCGTGCACATCGTGGCAGTCCACGCAGGCGACAGCCTCGAGATCATGCGTGCTGCCCGGCCAGTGAAAGCGGCCGGCGTCGGTGTGGCAGGACATGCAAGCCGCGTTCTGCGTCTCCACCGGTTCCTTGTCGCTGAAGGTCACGGTTGGCGGCAGGCGGGTACCATCCTTCTGCTTCCTGATGTGGTGCGCACTGGGGCCGTGGCAGGCCTCGCAATCGTGGTTGCCCTCAGCGAACGGTGAGCTGGGGTCGCCCGTGATGCCCATGGTGGTGAAAAACACTTCGTGTGCGGGTTTTTCACGGCCTTCCTTGTGGCAGGCCATGCACTGCTTGACGCCCCTGGAGTATTGCGGCTCGTCAGCCGTGTCTTCATCGCCGGCTGCCCCTGCGGGCCCCGCTGCCCCGAATCCGAAAAGCAAGGCGAGCGTTAGCGAAGTTGTCTTGAGAAAACGAGCAATATCAGGGGATCGTTGCATGCACCTGCTCACTTTGATGGTTTGCCCCGGCGCCCTTGTAATGGTTTTTTTGAAACGGTCGGGCAACCCAGACAAATGTAATTACCAGAGGGCATTTTAAACATGATTCATGTCATCTGTTGAACCTTTTTGAAACACGGCGAACCGAGCCGCTGCCGCCCCGTGCGGGCACGGCTCGCGCTCAATCGATGACGTGGTCAAGGGCCAGGACGTGCCGGGCAAACGTCAGTTCTTCTTTGCGCCCTGGTCGATCCATCTGCGGATCGTGTTGATATCCGCCTTGCTGACGGGTTCGCTCTTGCCGTGTGGCATGCTGATCGATGGATCGGCGCGACCCTCCATCAGCACGATCAGGTTGCTGCCGGCGCTGTCGCCAGGCACGATCATCGCCCCGCCACTGGTTCCCTTCATCAGGTCGCCGTAAGTCTCCATGCTGAAACCACTGGCCTCGTAGCCGGCCCCGCCCTGCTGATGGCAGGACAGGCAATTGGCCTGCAGTATGGGCTGGACGTCGCGGGCATAGCTGACGGCTCCCTCGCCGGTGCAGCCGGCCAATCCGCCCAGCAGGCCAGCGGTCAGAAGAATTGCAGCTGACGTTCTGATCTTTCTCATTTTCGACGTCTCCCAAGTCTGAAAGCTTTTCAAAATTAAGCCCGCGCCCGCTGGGCAGGCATGATGCAGGTCAACCAAACCAAATTCTTGAAAGGACAGCCTCGTGAAAAAGGTAAAATCCCGAATCAATACTAGCAAGGCGGTGGGTAGTAGTGAAAGTAGGCATCGTGGGCGCCGGGATTTCCGGACTGGCGACCGCCCAGGCGATCCTGGCGCGGGACCCCGCTGCGGAGGTCATGATCTTCGAGAGCGGCAACCGCGCCGGCGGCAAGGTCGAGACCGAATCCGTGCCGGAGGGCTACCTGTGCGAATGGGGCGTCAACGCCTTCCTCGACAAGAGCCCCAGGACGCTGGAACTCTGCGCCGAAGTCGGCTTGTCCCCGCTGCGTGGCGACGAATCCGCGAAAAAAAGATACGTCTACAGCGAAGGCGAACTGCACAAACTGCCTGAGAAGCCGCCGCAATTCCTGAAATCCCGCCTGCTGAGCTGGCCCGGTCGCCTGCGCGTGGTGGGCGAGGTGTTCACCGGGCCCGGCGGCAAGGACGATGAGACCCTGGCCGAGTTCGGCACGCGTCATCTCGGCCGTGAAGCCTTCGAAAAACTGATCGACCCAATGGCGTCCGGGGTGTTCGCCGGCGACGCCACCCGCATGAGCCTGAAAAGTTGCTTTCCCCGCATACACGAGGTGGAAAGCCAGTACGGCAGTCTGATTCGGGGGCTGATAAAGCTGCAGAAGGAGGCCCGCCGTAGCGGAAAGAAGGATACACCGGGCCCCGGTCCGGGCGGCATGCTGACTTCGTTTGCGGGCGGCATGTCGGAGCTGACCGATACGCTGGCCGGACAGCTCGGCCAGCGCCTGCGGCTGGCGACCGCGGTCGCGGGCGTCAGCTTCGAGCAGGGGCGCTATGGGCTGCACCTGGCGGCAGGGTCCACCGAAGAATTCGACAGCGTGGTGCTGGCGGCTCCAGCCCATGCCCAGGCGCCGATGCTGCAGGGCCTGTCCGACGCGATCGCCGGGCAGATCGGCGCCATTCCCTACCCGGCTCTGGCTGTCGTCTGCCTGGGTTTCGACCGGGAACGCATGGGACCCGGCCTGGATGGCTTCGGCTTCCTGATCCCGTCCCGGGAAAAACGCGACATCCTGGGCACGGTGGTCGACTCGAATGTCTTTCCCAACCGCGCGCCGGCCGGCAAGGTGCTGTTGCGAACCATGGTGGGCGGCGCGCGTCAGCCGCAGCTGGCCGACTTGCCTGACGAAGAACTTCTGGACCGTGTTCTTGCAAATCTGAAGGACATCATGGGGCTCGCCGCCGATCCCGAGTTTGTCAGCATCTACCGTCACCAGAAGGCCATACCGCAGTATCTTGTCGGCCATGCCGAGCGTCTGCGCGTTATCGACGCCGAACTGCAGAAGTTTCCCGGCCTCGTGTTGACCGGCAACGCGTTCCGGGGCGTCAGCCTGAACGACTGCGTATTGAATGCAATGAAGACTGCCCGGTCCCTGCTGCCGGATTCGGCCACGGAGGGTTCGCCGGCGTGATTTGGCGCAGCCTCCGGTTCAAGGTCGGTTTTTACCTGGTGATCGCACTCAGCCTGGCCGTGTTGCTGTTCACCTTCATGGTCGTGCATAACAGCCGCGAGCAAATGCTGCAGCAGGCCATCAGCCATGCGGCGCAGCTGTCGGAGGTGGTGATCAAGAGCACACGCTTCGCCATGCTCCAGAACCAACCTCACCACGTCGACCGGATCATCGGTGACGTCGGCGCCCAGCAAGACATCGACCGGGTCCGGATCCTGAGCAAGAACGGCACCGTCGTCCATTCTTCGAAGCCGGGCGAGATCGGCAAGATGATCGACATGGAGGCCGAATCCTGCCTCGCCTGCCATCTCGACGAAGAATCTCGAGCGGCCAGCCCGATGGTGGGCCGCCCCAGGATTTTCACCGACGAGCGTGGCCAGCGCATGCTGGGCAGCACAGCCGTGATCCGCAATGAGCCGAACTGTTCCAACAGCAACTGCCACGCGCACGCAGAGGATCAGGCTGTGCTCGGCGTGCTCGATATCGTTTACCCGCTCGAACAGATTGACGCGACCATGCGCAAGAGCACCATCACCATGGTGGTGCTGTCTCTGGGCTTCGTGTTGCTGGCAGCCGTCCTGGTTGGTTTGCTGGTGCAGAGTGCGATTTACCAGCCGCTCAGCGACCTCCAGGACGGTGCGGCCCGTCTGGCCGCAGGGGATCTCGAGCACCTGATCCCCGTGCGCAGCCACGACGAGTTCGGACAATTGGCCGAGGCGTTCAACAGCATGATGAAGGCCCTGCGCAGCTCGAGGGTGGAATTGGAGGAATGGGGCCACACTTTGGAACAGAAGGTCGAGGAAGCGACGCGCGAACTGCACGTGGCGCAGGCGGAAGCCGCGCGCGGCGAAAAACTCGCTTCGGTTGGCCTGCTGGCGGCCGGCATCGCGCACGAATTGAACAACCCCCTGACTGGCGTCCTGACTTTTTCAACCCTGGTCCGCAAGCAGGTCCCCGATGGCAGTCCGGAGGCAGAAGACCTGGACCTGGTAATCCAGGAGACCCGGCGTTGCGCGGGTATCATTCGGCGGCTGTTGGACTTCGCCCGTGAAAAAGCCCCGGAAAAGAGCTACGCCGACCTGAACCAGCTGATCGAGAAAACGGTGCAACTGGTCAGCCAGTCCGCGCAGGCGGCTGACATCGAAATCAACATGGACCTGGATCCGGCGCTGCCGACCGTGTGGATGGATGACAACCTGGTCGAGCAAGTGATAATGAACATGCTGGTGAACGCCAGGCATTCCATCCAGGGAGGAGGCCGCATCACGATCCGTACCCGCTTGCGTGAAGATCATCGTCGCAGCGCTTCGAGCGCAGCGCCGGATACCAAGGTGGAGATCACCATCGCGGATACCGGTTGCGGCATCGCACCGGAGAACCTGCAGAAGATCTTCGATCCCTTTTTCACCACCAAGGGCGTCGGCAAGGGCACCGGGCTGGGATTGTCGGTAAGTCACGGTACCATAGAGGCCCACGGCGGCACGATCGAAGTGGAAAGTACGGTCGGGGAAGGCACCGAATTTCGGATTTACCTTCCCCTGCAAGGTAGCCCCGGCGAGGCACGCGAAACATGAAAGGTCGGATACTGCTCGTCGACGACGAGGAAATCGTTCTCCGCAGCTGCCAGCGCATACTGGGCGGCGAGTACGATGTCGATGTCGCCCACGATGGTCTGGAGGCGCTGGCCAAGGTCAACGCGGGCGATTACGACGTAGTGATACTGGACATCAAGATGCCGAAGATGGATGGCATCGAGGTGCTGCGGCGGGTCAAGGAGGCACGGCCCGATATCGACATCATCATGGTTACCGGGTTGCACGAGATCGGCACCGCGGTCAAGGCCATGAAACTGGGCGCGCTGGATTACCTGCCCAAGCCGTTCGAACCGGATCAGCTGGAAATGGCCGTCGCCAGGGCGTTTGATCGCCGGGCAACGCTGCAGGGCGCAGCCGATATGGACGGTAACGGTGGCCCGGCTTATCGCTTCGAGAACATCATTGGCACCAGCCAGGCGATGCAAACCGTGTTCCGCCTGGTGGCGCGCTGTGCGCCGACCAACAGCACGGTTATGCTGCGGGGCGAGAGCGGCACCGGCAAGGAACTGATCGCCCGCGCGATTCACTACAACAGTCTGCGCAAGGACCACCCTTTCGTGCCGGTCGATTGCACCTCGCTCAGCGAAAGCCTGCTGGAAAGCGAGCTGTTCGGGCACGTCAAGGGTTCGTTCACCGGTGCCATCGTCAACAAGAAAGGCCTGTTCGAAACGGCTGACGGCGGCACCCTGTTTCTTGACGAGATTGGCAACATCACGCTTTCCACCCAGGCCAAGCTGCTGCGCTTCATCGAGGAACGCGAGTTCAAAGCGGTCGGCGATACCCGTACCCAGAAAGTGGACATCCGCCTGATCACCGCCACCAACAAGGACCTCGAAGGCATGGTCACTGACGGGGAGTTTCGCGACGACCTGTACTACCGGATCAACATCTTTCCGATCGAGATCCCGCCG
>JAPHSB010000209.1 GCA_026193295.1 Lysobacterales bacterium | reverse complement strand
GATCATCCTGAATGCCGCGGAAAACTGGGGCGCGACGTATGCATCGCACTGGATCCTGGCTGATACCGGCGACCACACGGCCGCGCTACGAGCCGTGAAGGACTTTTTCGCGCAGCACCCGGAGTTGGGGCCGGACGGCGTCATCACGTTCTGGGAGGATGACGTGCTGCTCACGGCGCGCATCCGCGACCGCCTCGGTTTGATCGGCATCCCCTACGAAGTCGCGCGGCTGGCTCGTGACAAGCACCTGTTCCGGGCTTTTTGCAGTGAGCACGGGCTGCCCGCGCCGGGTCACGCCCTGATTCCGAAGGATGCAGACCCGGTGGAGTGCGTCAGTCGGCTGACCTTCCCGATGGTGGTGAAGCCGGTCTATGGCGCCAGCAGCGCTTATGTGGTGCGTGTAAACAACAGGCAGGAGTTGCTGGAAACGGTCGACTACCTGCGGCACAACATCTCCACGGACGTGGAATCGGCGCTCTCGGTGAGCGATGCGATCATGGCCGAGGAGTACATCGACGGCAACGAGGTCGACATCGACATGTTGCTGCAGAACGGCAAGATCAAGTTCTGGTCGATGAGCGACAACGACGCCACCCGCGAACCCTACTTCGTGGAGACAGGGCAGTGCATCCCGACGCGCTTGTCGCACTCGCAACAGCTCGAACTCGTGAACATGGCCGAGGAGATGCTGGAACTGCTGGGCGTCGAGGATGGCTGCATCCATTTCGAGGCCAAGTACGGCTCGCGCGGGCCGATGCCGATCGAGATCAACCTGCGCATGGGCGGCGACGAGGTCTACTACTTCGTCAAGACGGCCTGGGGCGTCGACCTGATCGAAAAC
This sequence comes from Lysobacterales bacterium, assembly GCA_026193295.1. Classification (GTDB taxonomy): domain Bacteria; phylum Pseudomonadota; class Gammaproteobacteria; order Xanthomonadales; family SZUA-36; genus CALKKN01. Next base: position 6,094 of record JAPHSB010000209.1, on the reverse strand, counting down.
GCGGCCAAGGTCATGCTGGGGCAATATGTCCGGCGCATCGTCAAGCCCGAACGCCCTAAAAAGTTCGTATCCGGCAAGTACTTCCTGCCGCCGTACTCGGGTGTCGTGGCTGCCTTGTCGTTGCCGAAAAAAGTACAGGACGGCGAGTTGGAGTTCTTCAAGGAAGTGGGCGACGCCGTTCTCGCGCCGCCGCTGGGCTACGAATACCTGGGCTGGATCTACGCCGTTGCCGACACGCTCGGGGAAGCCGAGGAACGTGTCGAGCGCATCATGTCCGGCGTGGACATCGAGATCGCCAAGTTCTCGCGGGGTTCGTCGCTGGGACGCACCATCCGCAAGAGCGGCATGTCTGCCGCCCGACTGACCCGTCGCGCCGTGATCGGCGCCGCGCGCATTGAGCACATCCGCACCCTGCCGCTGGAAAAGCAGCGCAACCTGCACGTCGGGATCGCCAGCAACGGCTTCGCCGGCAGTGAAAACCCGATCGAGGCTGAGCTGACCTCGGACGCCGAAGCCATTGCCGCGACCCTGGCCGACCGTGGCTACCGCACCACCTTCCTGGATTTCAATCACCCCTTCGAGGCCGCGCAGCAGATCCAGGACGACAAGATCGACATCATCTTCAACCTGTGCGAGCGCATCAATCACAGCGGCTTGCTGGAGCCACATGCCGCCTCGATACTCGATATCCTGCAGGTGCCCTACACCGGGTCCAACCCGTTCACACTGAGCCTGTGCCTGGACAAGATCCGCGTCAAGAAGCTGTTTTCCTACCACCGCATACCGACGCCTCGCTGGGACTACCTGTACGAGGCCGATGACAGCTTCGAAGAAGACTTTCCCCTGCCGGCTATTGTCAAACCCGCCAACAGCGACAGTTCCATAGGTATCACCAATGACTCGGTAGTCGATAACCGCGCGGCTCTGCAGGAGCGGATTCGCTACGTGCTGGAAGACCTCAAACGGCCGGCGTTGATCGAGGAATTCGTCGACGGCGACGAGTACGATGTATCCATACTCGGCAACTGGGACGACAAGCAGCGCATCCTACCCCTGTCACGGTCGGTTTTCGCGGCGCTGCCCGAAGGCTACTGGCACATGTACCCCTACGAGGCCAAGTTCATGGGCAGCGAGGTGCACAAGAAGGGCATCGACGTGCAGCGTCCGCCCAAGGGTGTGCCGGGCAAGCTGACCTCCCTGATTTCCGAAATGGCCCTGGACGCTCTCAATGTGGTCGGCTGCAGCGACTATGGCCGCGTCGAGGTGCGCGTGGACCAGAATGGCAACCCCTGCGTATTGGAAGTAAACCCCAACCCATCCATCGGCCCGACCGATTGCGTGCCAAGCGTGGCCAGGCTGGCCGGCATGGATTATGGCGATTTCCTGGAAGAAATACTGCGGCTGGCGATCCGCCGTTACCGGGACCGGCCACCTTACTACCACCTGCAGATGACGACGCTCTGACGGTTGCATGGCCCGGAGCCTGGGAGCTGACTCAATGGCCGGAACTGTGACCATCAATGATGTCGGCCCACGGGACGGCCTGCAGAGTCAACCCAAAATGCTGCTTCCCGCCGAGCGCGTGCGCTTGGTGCGATCGTTGCTGGCCGCGGGCCTCCGGCACGTTGAAGTGGGTGCCTTCGTCTCGCCTCGAGCGGTACCTGCCATGGCGGGGGCGGAGGAGGTTCTGGCAAGCCTGCTTCCCACCCCGGGGGTCACGCTGACCGTGCTGGTCCCCAATGTCAAAGGCTATGAACTGGCGCTGGCCGCGGGTGCCGGAAGTGTTTGCCTCGTGCTTTACGGCAGCGAAGGAATGGCGCAGGCCAATGTGCGGATGCGCCGTGCCGAGGCTGAAACGGCGGCCGTGCAGATCCTTGATCGCGCGCGGGCGGACGGTGTTCGCGTAACGGCCACGGTCGCGGTAGCATTTGAATGCCCCTACGACGGTCCGGTAGACCCTTCGCTGATCCTTGATATCGCGGCCCGATTTCTCGAACTGGGTGCCGATGAGTTGTGCGTGGCCGATACCATAGGTGCGGCAAACCCACGCCAGGTGAGATCCCTGACACGGGCGTTGGTTGATCGACACGGGGCGGATCGCCTCGCTTGCCATTTTCACGATACCCGCGCGATGGGTCTCGCCAATATCTTTGCGGCCATCGAGTCGGGCTTCCGCAAATTCGATGCTTCCATCGCGGGTCTGGGTGGTTGTCCCTTCGCCCCGGGCACATCCGGCAATGTGGCAACGGAAGATGTCGTCATGATGCTGGAGCAGATGGGTTTCGCGACTGGTATCGACATGGCCCGCCTGCTGCAGGCGGCTGAACTGGCTCGCGATTTGACGGGTACCGCGCCGGGCGGGCGCGCCGCCGCGTGGTTGAACCGGTATTACAGGAGCCGGGCCAACTGAGCTCCTCTCAGAACCCCGCGCCCAGCACGTTGTGTCCGCGTGCGATGGCCATGGCTCCGCTGCGCACCACGGCGAGAATCTCGGAGCAACTGCCCAGGCGGGCGATGAAGTCATCCATGTGGTCGCTGAGCCCGGTCAGCTCAACTGTATAGGTTTCCGGGCTGTCATCCAGCACGCGCCCGCCCGCTGATTCGACGATGGGGGTCAATTCCGATTCCGCACCCGGATTGAGCCGGACCTTGATCAGCAGAATTTCGCGCTCGATATGGTCGTCCATGGTCATGTCTGCGGTATTGACCACGTCGACCAGCTTCAGCAACTGCTTGTTGATCTGGTCGATGACCTCGTCCGAGCCGCTTGTGACCAGGGTCAGGCGCGAAATTTCGGCGTGCTCCGTCGGTGCCACGTTGAGGGATTCGATGTTGTAACCGCGGGTGGAAAACAGGGCGGCGACCCGAGCCAGGGCCCCGGCCTCGTTCTGCAGCAGAATTGAGATGATGTGACGCATGATATTCGCCATGTTGGCGCATCTTGGCGGCTATTGCAATGCGGGTTCAGATGACAGAAACTTCCAAGGATGATGACCCCGACTGCGCAAAAATTGACCACTGTTTCGCACGCCCTGGCGGGTAAAACCATGACGGGCGCCGAGATCATCGTCCAGGTCCTGGCCGACCAGGGCGTCGACGTGATTTTCGGCTACAGTGGCGGCGCCATTCTGCCGACCTATGACGCGGTTTTTCGCTACAACGCCAAGCACCAGGACCAGGCAGGCAAGGAGCCGATGCCGTTGATCGTCCCCGCCAACGAGCAGGGTGCCGGTTTCATGGCCGCCGGCTATGCGCGCGCCAGCGGACGGGTTGGCGTGGTCATGGTGACTTCGGGCCCCGGGGCGACCAATACAGTGACGCCCGTGCGCGACAGCATGGCCGACTCCACCCCAATTGTCGTGATCTGCGGCCAGGTGCCGACCCCGGCGATCGGCACCGATGCTTTCCAGGAAGCGCCGGTTTCGAGCTGCCTCGGCCCGGTCGCCAAACACACCTTCCTGGTGACCGACCCCGAGAGGCTCGAAGCGACAGTCCGCACGGCGTTCGAGATCGCCCGGACCGGGCGTCCCGGGCCGGTGGTCATCGACCTGCCCAAGGACGTGCAGAACTGGAGCGGCACCTTTCGCGGCGAGGGCCTGTTGCCGGTGCCCGGCTATCGCCAACGCTTGCACGCGGCCCGCGAAAACGTGTTGAGCGAGGCCAAGTGCGCCAGGTTTTTCGGCATGTTGGAGGCCGCGAAGCGGCCGCTGATCTATGCCGGCGGCGGAGTCATCAACGGTGATGCCACAGTAGAGTTGCGGCGCCTGGCCGACCATTTTGGCATTCCGGTCACCACGACGCTGATGGGCATTGGTGCGGTCGACACGACGCAGCCGCTGTCCCTGCACATGCTGGGCATGCACGGCCTGGCCAGCGCCAATTACGCCGTCGAGGATTGCGATCTCCTGATCGCTGTGGGTGCGCGGTTCGACGATCGGGTCGCAGGCCTGCCGGAACGGTTCGCCCCCAAGGCCAGGAACATCGTCCAGTTCGACATCGATCCCTCGGAAATCGGCAAGGTCAAGGCGGTCGACTGGTCGCATGTAGGCATGCTCAAACAGGATCTGCAGGCGATCCTAGAATATGGTATCCGGCACCGGATCGCGCCGGACTTCACCGCCTGGCACGGTGAAATCGCCGATCTGAAGAGCACCTACCGGCTCAATTACGACCGGGAAAGCGAGCTGATCCAACCCTACGCGGTCATCGAGGCCATCAATGCGATCACCGGCGGCGACGCCATCATTTCGACAGGTGTGGGACAGCACCAGATGTGGGCCGCCCAGTATTTCGATTACAAGTACCCACGGCTGTGGCTCACTTCGGGCAGCATGGGGACCATGGGCTTTGGCCTGCCGGCGGCGATCGGCGCGCAGTTCGCCGCGCCGAATCACCTGGTCATCGACGTTGACGGCGATGCCAGCATCCGCATGAACCTGGGCGAACTCGAGACCGCGACCACCTACGACCTGCCGGTCAAGGTTCTGGTGCTGAACAATTTCGGCGATGGCATGGTCAAGCAGTGGCAGAAGCTGTATTACAAGGGCCGACTGTCGGCCAGCGACAAGTCGCTCCGCAAGAAGGATTTCGTCAAGGCAGCCGAGGCCGATGGCTTCGAGTACGCTGCGCGGTTGGACGACCGCAAGAATCTCGACCGTGTGGTAAGTGAGTGGCTGGCCTTCCCCGGGCCTGCCTTCCTGGAGGTCATCATCGATCCCGATGCCGGCGTTTATCCGATGGTGGGGCCAGGCTTGGCCTACGACCAGATGATCACAGGCGACTTCATTCCAAACCGCGCGCAGGTGACCGAGGAAGACATCGACGGCTCGTCCATGTTCTGAGTCGCCATTGCTTGCTGGATGTGGGCCGGGAAACGCTTTGCACGCGGTCGGCCGCGCGGCGATATAATGCGGTCTTTCCCAATGCCGTGATGTTCTGGTCGATCCCATGAGTCTCTCCGTTCCCGATATCTGTGACCAATTCATCGACGAGATCGTCGTGTTTGATCCGGTCTTTCGGGACTTCGGTGCCCGGCGCAAGTTCAGCGGCGAAATCGTCACCATTCGCTGCTTCGAGGACAATTCGCTGGTAGGCGAAACAGTGCGCACGCCGGGCCAGGGCCGGGTCATCGTTGTCGACGGGGGCGGCTCTCTGCGCCGTGCCTTGCTCGGTGACCTGCTGGCGGCTGCGGCGGCGAAAAACGGCTGGGAGGGACTGGTCATCAACGGTGCCGTGCGCGACGTGGAGATCCTGGAGACCATTGACCTCGGAGTCAAAGCGCTGGGTGCCTGTCCCGTCAAGACAGACAAGCGTGGCGAAGGTCAGCTGGACGTGTCGCTGCGGTTTGCTGGCGCACAGCTCGACTCCGGACAGTACCTGTATGCCGACGCCAACGGTGTCGTGGTAGCCCGGCGCGAACTTGGCGTGGACTTTTAGCCGGTGGCGTTGATGCAAGAAGCCGTAACGGAGGCAGCAACCGCCGCTGCCGAACAACCCGCAGCCGAACCGTTACTGGTCGACCTCAAGCTCGACATCGGCCCCTGGCTGCCCGACAGCATGCAGCCATTTTGGGCATTCCTCCAGGACTATCCCCTGTTGTTGGTGGTGATCCTTGCCGCACTGGGTTACCTGGTGGGTAAAGGTCTGCAGTGGGCGCTGCGTCATCTGCTGGAACGGATTACCCAACGCACCAAGTCAGACCTCGACGACCGCTTGGGTCTCTACCTGACCAAGCCGGTCGTGCAAACGACGATTCGACCGCCCAGCCGCACCCTGCGGCTGACCTTCGGCGATGACGTCGTGGTGGCGACACGCGGGACATCCGATGTGGGTAGTCGGCCGCGGTTGGCTGATGGCTAAGCAGCTACAGGCTGGAATGTACTTACACAGTACCAGTGGCGCCGTTCCGATTGACCAGATTGGGGAAGGCCCGGAAGCGGAGGCGTACAACCTGGTCGTCGCTGACTGGAACACATATTTCGTCGGCAAATACCGCGCTTTTGTCCACGATAATACGCCGCGCCATGCCACGACAATGCTGCTGCCAGGGCTACCCGCGGAGCAGTGACGGGAGCAATTCCACGTTGGTCGGCTG
>JAPHSB010000451.1 GCA_026193295.1 Lysobacterales bacterium | reverse complement strand
GTTCGCTCCTACGTGCTGCGCCAAACCTATGATCAAATGTGTCGGCAATCGTAGGACCGAATTTATTCGGGAAACGCCCCTACACAACCCGGGCGGAAGACTTTATGCTAGGCCACTGTTTCTCACGACCGACGGAAAACACCATCAAATGACACCCTCGTTTCGGCCGCAGCGTGGCCAACCGTTCCTATCCCGGTGGTGGTTTCTCAGCCTCCTGTTCCTGTCCCCGGCAGCCTGGGCGGCCGGGGGCGACATGCCCTCTCTGGTGCACGACATCGGCATCAGCCTGCTGGCGGCCGGCGCGCTCGGCGTCATTTTCACGCGGCTGAAGATACCCAGCATCGCGGCTTTCCTGGTGGCCGGCATCATCGTCGGCCCACTGGGACTCAAGCAGGTGACCGACCCGGCCAACGTCGACACCATCGCGCAACTGGGATTCATCCTGCTGTTGTTCCTGATCGGCCTCGAAATCGACGTCAAGAAAATTCTCGGCAGCGGCAAGTCCATTATCATATCCGGCCTGCTGCAGTACCCGCTGACCATCCTGTTTGGCATAGCGGCCGTCAAGGTGATGCTGTTTTTCGGTATAGGCGGCAGCCTGCTGGCGGACAGCCCGCACGCGCCACTCTACATCGGGGTGATCATCGCCGGTTCCTCGACCCTGCTGGTGGTGAAGCTGTTCCAGGAGAATTTCGAACTGGACACGGTGCCGGGGCGCCTGGCGCTGGGCATGCTGATTTTCCAGGACATCTGGGTCATTATCGCGATCCTCATTCAGCCCAACCTGCAGAATCCCGAGCTCGGCCTGATCGCGATGTCGTTCCTCGGCATCTTCCTGTTGACCCTGTTCACTATTATTTTCGCGCTGTCCTTCGTCGGACGCGCCTTCACCTGGATTGCCAAGACACCCGAGATGACGCTGCTGGGCGCGCTGGCCTGGTGCTTTATCGTGGTGTTCATCGGCACCAATCTCGACAATATCTTTGAGGCCACTTACGGCACGAACTTCCACATGTCGGTCGGTCCAGGCATGGCGGCGCTGATCGCCGGCGCCAGCATCGCCAACCTGCCGTCATCGACCGAGATCATCACCAAGGTCGCGACGGTCAAGGACTTTTTCATCACGCTGTTCTTCGTGGCCCTGGGCATCAGCATTCCGGCGCCGGAAAGCCTCGACGTGGTGATCCTGGCAGTGGTGCTGGCCGCGGTCGCCATCATCGCCCGCCAGTTCATCTTCTTCCCGCTGTTCTATTTCACGGGCGTCGATCAGCGCAACGCGCAAGTCAGCGCGGTGCGCCTGGCGCAGATTTCCGAATTCGGCCTGGTGATCGCCTTCCTCGGTGTCAAGCTCGGGCACGTCAGCCCGAGCCTGACCAGCTCCGTGATCTTCGCCTTCGTGATCACGGCCCTGGCCACGCCACTGCTGTATGGCAAAGCCTATGAAGTGCATGCCAAGTTGCAACCGCTGCTGGAGAAGCTCGGTTTCAAGGCGCCGCCCGAAATCCAGCTCGAGGAGGGGCGGCAGTACAAGCTGGCCTTGCTGGGTTTCCACCGTGATGCCTCGTCGCTGCTGTACAACCTGACGCAGAACGATCCCGAGGTGCTGCACGAAACCCTGATCGTCGACTTCAACGTGGCCCTGCATGCCAGCATTCGCGAGACCGGCGCAACGGTCAAGTATGGTGACCTGGCCAATCCGGAAACCCTGCACCACCTGGGGCTGAACCGCTGCCAGGTTATTGTCTGCACGATCCCGGACGACCTGCTGCGCGGCATCGACAATCGCTCACTGGTGCACGTCGTGCGCGAGATGGCGCCGCAGGCGGCGATCATCGCCAACGCCATCGCCATCGACGAAGTGCCGAAGGTTTACGAAGCCGGGGCCGACTACGTTTACCTCAATCGCTTCGAGGCCGCCTGGACGCTGCAGCGCGCCATCCACGCGGGCATCGACCAGCAGATTGACGTGTTCCGTAACGAGCGCCAGTCGCGCAATTACTACAGTCCGGACCGGAAGGAAATTTTGAGCTAATATAAAGTAGCAAAAGGGAGCATCAATTGACTTTGTTGGTTCAGATTACCGACACACATGTTGTCGAAAGGGGGACGCTGTTGTACGGCATGGCCGACACGGCGCGGCACCTGGCGGAAACGGTATCCGAGATCAACGCCATGCGGCCGCAGCCGGACATGGTGCTGATCACCGGCGACCTGGTGGAGCATCCCGGGCCGACAACCTATAGCCACTTCCGGGACCTGATCGCTCCCCTGGAAATGCCGGTCTACCTGATGCCGGGCAACCACGACGACCCGGAGATCATGTGGACCTATTTCAAAGACACGCCGATGTTTCCGGCCAAGCCGCCGCATTTCCAGTACGTGATCGAGCACAACCCCTTCCGTATCCTGATGCTCAACAGCCATTTCGATAACAGCGAGTTGCCGTTTTTCGGGCCACGGCGGCTGCAATGGCTGGACGAAGCGCTTGCGGCCTCCAGTCAGCCGACCCTCATCGCCATCCATCACCCGCCGTTCCGGACCGGCATCGGCTTCATCGACATGGTGGGCGCGCACTGGTACAAGGCGCTCGGCGAGGTCATAAAGCGCCATCCGCACGTGCTGAAGATCATTTGCGGGCACGGCCACATCGATCTGCATGGCCGCCTGGGCGCGGTGCCGGTGCAGATGGTCGGCAGCATCGCGCACCAGTTGATCGCCTGCCGCGGCGAGGACATCGCCCCGTCGTTCGACAACCTACGGGTGCCGCCCATGCTGCATAGCTGGCTGGGCGGTGACCTCGTCAGCGGTTATTACCCCTGGCCCGATGGCGTCGACGCCGAGCGCATCGACAAATCCTCCAACATGAACTGGGAAGACCTGAAGGACCGCATGCGCGGCGCCATGAAGCCCGTCCAGTAACCAAGTGAGCTTCGCACTAAAGATTTCTACCAGCGCGGGCACTCGCCGCTACCTCGCACGCGCCCTTCTCGGCCTGATCACGACCGCCGTCGTGCTCGGGCACATCGTCGGCTACTACCAGGTGCCTTATATCGACCAGGTCGAGAACCTGCTGTATGACACGCGCGTTCGCCTGTCGGCGCCGGGCGGCATCGATGACCGCATCGTCATCGTGGCCATCGACGAAGCCAGCCTGGAGCGGCTCGGCCACTGGCCCTTCACGCGCGAGAAATTCGCGAACCTGATGAACAACCTGTTCAGCTATGGTACTGCGGTGGTGTCCTTCGACGTACTGTTCGCCGAGCGTGACGAGGGCGTGGATATCGACTTGCTGCGCGAACTGGCCAGTGCCGCGAAGGACGATTATTTCGTTCGGAAGCTGAACGAACTGGGTCCGCAGATCGATCGCGACCGGGTGTTCGCCGAGGCGATCCAGAGCGGCCCGACCATCCTCGGCTATTACTTCGACACCAATCCCGATACCGCTTTTGTGACCGGCGTTTTGCCATACCCGGCTTTCGATCTGCACGAGTCGATGGCCGAAACAGTGTTTCTGCCGCGCGGCGAAGGCTACACCGCCAACCTGCCGGTGCTGATGGAGACGGCCTACGGCGCCGGCTTCATCAGCAACCCGCTGATCGACCGCGACGGCGTGGTGCGGCGCACGCCCCTGCTGCACGAATACAAGCTCAGTGTCTACGAATCGCTGGCGCTGGCGACGGCCGCCACTTTCCTCAACGACATCACGCTGCCGATCTTCGTCGACGCGTCCACCTGGATGGGTGACTACCCGCCGCTGGAGGGCCTGGAACTCGCTGGCCGGCCGATCCCGATCGATCCCCAGGGCGCGGTACTGGTGCCCTACCGGGGCCCGGCCGGCAGCTTCCCCTACGTGTCGATCGCCGACGTCATCGAGGGCACGCTCGAGGATCCGTCGATATTCGACGGGCGGATCGCCCTGGTCGGCGGGACCGCGCCCGGCATGGAGGATTTGCGTACCACGCCGTTCGGCTCGATCTACCCGGGGGTGGAGGTGCACGCCAACGTCATCGCCGGGCTGCTGGACAGCAATTTCCGCTGGGAGCCGGCCTACACGGCGGCGGCCGAGATGATCGCGGTCACCGCCTTCGGCCTGCTCAGCGCGCTGCTGCTGCCGGTGCTGTCCCCGCTGATCTCGACCCTGATCCTGGGTTCCCTGACGACCGCCGCGCTGGGCGTCAACTACTACATGTGGGAGGTCGAGCTGCACGTGCTGCCGCTGGCCATGACCCTGTACACGCTGTTTGCCATCTACACCATCAACATGCTGTTCGGTTACCTGTTCGAGACGCGCGCCCGCTCGCACATGGACAGCCTGTTCGGCCAGTACGTGCCGCCCGACCTGGTCAAGGCCATGAGCCGCGACCCGGAAAACTACTCACTGGCCAGTGAAAAGCGCGAGCTGTCGGTGCTGTTCACCGACATCCGCGGCTTCACCTCGATTTCGGAAGGCCTGGACGCAGCCGAACTGTCGCAGCTGATGGACGAGTACCTGACGCCGATGACGCGCATCGTGCACGAGACCGAAGGCACCATCGACAAGTACATCGGTGACGCGGTCATGGCCTTCTGGGGGGCACCGATCTTCCACCCGCACCATGCCGACCAGGCGGTGGGCGCGGGGCTGGCCATGCTGCAGGCGCTCGAAGACCTCAACGTCAGCTTCGCCAGGAAGGGCTGGCCGGAGGTGCGCATCGGCGTCGGCGTCAACACCGGAATGATGAGCGTCGGTAACATGGGTTCGCGCTTTCGCCGGTCCTACACGGTGCTCGGCGATGCCGTGAACCTCGGCTCGCGGCTGGAAGGCATCACCAAGATTTATGGCGTGTCCTTCATCGTCAGCGAGGCCACCGCGCAGAGCGCCGGCCGCTTCCACTACCGTGAACTGGACCGCGTGCGGGTGAAAGGCAAGGCCAAGCCCGTGACCATCCTCGAGCCGCTGGGGCTGGAAGAGGAGATGACCCCCGAGCAACTGGAAAAGGTGCGCGCATTCCAGCACTTCCTGTTCCTCTACCGCAGCCAGTCCTGGGACCAGGCCGAGGAGATGCTGCAGCGCTTGTTGCAAGAGGAGCCCGACAGTTACCTGTACAAGCTGTACCAGGACCGCATCGACCATTTCCGGGAAAATCCGCCCGAACCCGACTGGGATGGCGTGTTTACCCATGAAACCAAGTAGATGCGGGCGTTTGGGGGGACTAGCAGAATTGCAGTAAAAATGTGCTATGATCTGTTAATGGAGAGTGTTTTAGGCCCGCAGGGATAAGCGGACAGGAAAAACATAATGTTTTTAACGGTTTAGCTGAGTGCTCGAACGGTATTGCAGAAAGGGTGGGTTCGGCAAGTCTGGCTTTTGCATTCATGCCAACCTTTTGCAAGACAGGCTGTAATACCAATCAGAAAGCACCACAGCATCAAAAGGGTCTTGAGAAACATGAAAACCAGTATCCGGATTTTTGTAGGCATCGCCCTTATCGCGGCACTGATGTCCGCCACCGCCTACGCGGCGGAAGACAGTTCCGGCATGGTGGTCGCCTCGCGCGGTGAAGTACTTGCGTTGTCCAACGGCGGGTCGCGCGAACTGAAGCAGGGGGATTTCATCTACCAGAACGACGAAATCATCACCAGCGCCAGGAGTTTCGCGGTGCTGCAGTTCGTCGATGGCGCCAAGGTCACGGTGCGCCCTGATTCCACGCTGATCATCGAGCAGTATCTCTACGCCGGTAACGAAAACGACGAAGCGACACTGAACCTGGTGTCCGGCGGCCTGCGCGTGATCACCGGCGCCATGGCCAAGTCCAACCCCGAAAACTACAAGGTGCGTACCCCGGTGGCCCTGATGGGCGTCCGTGGCACCGAGTTCTCGATCATGCTGTGCGGCGACGAGGTCTGCGCCGAGGACGAGTTGACCGCCGACTGAGCGGCAGCAAACAAGAGATAGGCAAAAGGCCCGCATTGCGGGCCTTTTTTGTTGTTCGGGTTGATTGGGTAGGCGTTATATTTCCACCAAACCTCAATCGCGGCTGAAGCCGCTCCTACGACCCGATCCCACGGGCCGCGCCTAGGACTCGCTGGCGGGCGGCTCGATCGGTGGTTCGATCGGCGGCTCGATTGGCGGCTCGATCGGTGGCTCGATCGGCGGCTCGATCGGCGGCTCGATCGGCGGCTCGATCGG
>JAPHSB010000269.1 GCA_026193295.1 Lysobacterales bacterium | reverse complement strand
GTCTTTTCCTCCGAGAAATCGGGCCCGAGTTCGGTCAGGTCGAGTGTATGCCTGGACTGTCGTCCGTTGGCGTCCTCGACGGCCAGCACCACGGCTTCGCGATCCAGGGCGTGTCCGATCAGCCCGAGAATCGCGTGGGACCAGGTCCGGGTGTCCCGGTCGTCGACCGCGACGATCACGTCGCCCGGCTCGATGCCGGCATCGGCCGCGATGCCGGACACGGCGCCGATCACCGGCCGCATCTCCGGGATGCCTACCAGGAACATCAGCCAGAACGCGAGCACGGCAAACACCAGGTTGAAGACCGGGCCGGCGGCCACGATCGCAATGCGGCTCCCCACCGGTTTGCGGTTGAAGGCTTCATCAACCTGGTCCGCCGCAACCGGGCCTTCCCGTTCGTCGAGCATCTTGACGTAGCCGCCCAGCGGAAACGCGGCGACGGCATACTCGGTGCCGTCCGCGCCACGCCGTGACCACAGCGGCCGGCCAAAACCCACCGAAAACCGGAGCACGCGCACGCCGAGCTTCCGGGCTACCCAGAAGTGACCGAACTCGTGAAAGGTGATCAACAGGCCGAGCGTGACCAGCAACCACCAGATGGATCCGAAAATTTCGCTCATTGCAATGTCACCGCGTGTTCTTGGGCGATTCGTCGTGCGGTCCGGTCCTGCTCCAGCACGTCTTCAAGGCCGGTCAGTGGGACTATGGCGACGCGGTCCATGACCGCTGCCACGAGCTGCGGTATGCGGTCGAAGCCGAGACGCCCCTCCAGGAAATATTCGACCGCGACTTCGTTCGCTGCGTTCAACGCAGCGGGCGCGCTGTCGCCCCGGCGCATGGCTTCGAAGGCCAGGCCCAGGCAGGGAAAGCGTTCGAGGTCCGGCTGCCGGAACTCCAGATCGTTCATCCGGGCCAGGTCCAGCCGCTCGACCCCGGCGTCGATGCGCTCCGGCCAGGCCAGGGCGTGCGCAATGGGCGTGCGCATGTCGGGGGTGCCCATCTGCGCCAGGATGGAACCGTCCCGATAGGAGACCATCGAGTGGACGATGCTCTGTGGATGGATCAGTACTTCGATCTGGTCGGGCCGCGCGTTGAACAGCCAGCGCGCTTCGATGACTTCCAGTCCCTTGTTCATCAGCGTGGCCGAATCGACCGAAATCTTCCGGCCCATGTCCCAGTTGGGGTGCTTGCAGGCCTGTGCGGGCGTTACGCGGCCGAGCTCGCTCGCCGCAAGCTCCAGGAACGGGCCGCCGGAGGCGGTCAGGATGATTCTCTCGACGCCGGCGCCATCCAGCCCCTGTTCGAAACCGGCAGGCAGCGACTGGAAAATGGCGTTGTGTTCCGAATCCACGGGCAGGATTCGTGCGTCGTTGCGGCGCGCCTCGGCCATGAACACCTCGCCCGCGATCACCAGCGACTCCTTGTTGGCCAGCAGGATTCTCTTGCCGCGCTGAGCCGCGCGGAAGGCGGGTTCCAGGCCTGCTGCGCCGACGATCGCAGCCATGACGATATCGATCTCCTCCATGCCCGCGGCGTGCAGCAGGCCGGCCGGCCCGGACAGGACCTCGCTGTCGGCCCCTCGGGCCCTCAGGGCCGCTTGCAGCTCGCCTTCGAGCGACGGGTCGGCGATCACCGCCAGGCGGGCGCCGAAACGCGCGCACTGGTCGGCCAGTTTTTCGACGTTGCGGTGCGCGGCCAGGGCCACCACGCGGAAGCGGCCCGCATTGCGGGCGATGACGTCCAGGGTGCTGTCACCGATCGACCCGGTCGCTCCGAGGATGCAGACGTTGTGAGGTTTCATCGTGCCAACAGGGCGTAGGCCAGGGCGAAAAACGGCGCGCCGGCGAGCAGGCTGTCGTAGCGGTCGAGGATGCCGCCGTGGCCGGGAAACAGCGTACCGGTGTCGGCCACGCCCATGGTGCGCTTGTGGATGCTGATGAACAGGTCGCCCCCCACCGAGGAGAGCGTGGTCACCAGGCTCATGATCAGCAGGGCCACGGGGGGTATGTCGAGGTCGGCGATGACTTTGGCCAGCAGGAACGCGGCCGCGACGGCCAGGGCCATTCCACCGTAGACACCCTCCCAGGTTTTCTTGGGGCTGATCGTGGGGGCCAGCTTGCGCCGGCCCAGCAGGCGCCCGCTGAAATAGGCGCCCACGTCCGATGCCCAGATCAGCAGGAACAGCAGGAATACGATGACATCGCCCCGCGGCTGATCGCGCAGCCAGCTCAGTGCAAACCAGCAGAAAGTGAGTGCGGCGATAGCGGAGAGGAATCCCAGTCGCCGGAAATCGCGGCCGGGAGGTTCGCCGGGCCGAAACATGGCCAGCCGGGTGAACATGGCCAGCCAGGTAATGCAGCCCGCGGCCAGCAGCAGCACCGCGTCCTGGCCGGCCACGGGCCAGGACCAGAGCATCCAGGCGAGGATCGAGCCCTGCAGCGCCACCAGCGCCCAGCCGGCTCCTGCTGCGAGGTCGGCGATGCGGCGGAACTCCCAGCACCCCGCCAGCAGCAGCAGGGCGACCACCATCCGGAACGCCCACGGTGGCGCCAGGAACACCAACGCGAGCGTGAGCGGCAGGATGATCAGGGCAGTGATGATCCGGATCTTAAGCAAGAGCTGATGTCCTCAAGCGGATTTCTGGCGCAGCTGTTCACCCGTCAAGCCGAAGCGACGCTCCCGGGACTGGTACGCAGCGATGGCTTCGTCCATGGCTTCCGGACCGAAATCGGGCCACAACACGGGGCTGAAAAAAAGTTCGGAATAGGCGCCTTGCCACAGCAGGAAATTGCTGACCCGCATCTCGCCGCCGGTGCGGATGAACAGGTCCGGGTCACGGCTGCCGCTGAGTTCGAGCCGCGAGGCGAACAGGTCTTCATCGATCTGTCCGGGCTGAATTCTGCCGCTGGCGACGTCCCTTGCCAGTTCCCGCGCCGCATGGACAATGTCCCAGCGGCCACCGTAGCTGGCGGCGACGTTGAGCTTCAGGCGGTCATTGTTGGCGGTCAGCTGTTCAGCCTGGCGGACCTTTTCGCGCAGTTCGGGTGAGAAGGCTTCCAGGTCGCCGATGAAGCGCACGCGCACACCATTTTCGTGAAGTTCGCGGGTTTCCTTGTCGAGCGCCCGCATGAACAGCTCCATCAGGCGGCTGACTTCCTTCTTCGGCCGCTTCCAGTTCTCGCTGGAGAAGGCGAACACCGTGAGTTCAGCCACACCGAGCCGGCCGCAGTATTCGACGATCCGGCGCAAGGCCTTGAGGCCGGCCTGGTGCCCGAATGTGCGGGGGCGCCTGCGCTGCTTGGCCCAGCGGCCGTTGCCATCCATCACGATGGCGACGTGGGCGGGAATGTCCCCGTCAGATTTCAAGGATTTCCTGTTCTTTCTCGGCTACGATTTCGTCGACCTTTTTCACCGCCAGGTTGGTGACTTCCTGGATATCCTGTTCCGCCTTGCGCTCGTCGTCCTCGCTGATTTCCTTCTCCTTCAGCAGTTCCTTGACGCTGGCGTTGGCGTCGCGCCGAATGTTGCGGATGGCGATCTTGGCGTTCTCGCCCTCGTGGTGCACAACTTTGCCGAGCTCACGCCGCCGCTCCTCCGTCAGGGGCGGCAGGGGAATTCGTAAAACCTGGCCGGCGGTGCTGGGATTGAGGCCCAGGTCGGAGGTGAGTATGGCCTTCTCGATCGGGCCCACCATTGACTTGTCCCAGGGCGTGACGGTCAGCGTGCGTGCGTCTTCCACGACCACGCTGGCGGCCTGCCCGATGGGCACTTCGCTGCCGTAGTAATCCACGTGCACATGTTCCAGCAGGCTGGGGTGCGCGCGTCCCGTGCGGATCTTGGCCAGTTCGTGGCGCAGCGCTTCCAGGCTCTTGTTCATGCGGGTCCGGGCGTCTAGCTTGATGTCGGCGAGCATGAATTCCTCCTCTTGCTATCGCTTTAACAGGTGATCAGGAAACCAGAGTGCCGATGGCTTCGCCCTTGACGATGCGGACGAGGTTTCCTTCGTCGAAAACATTGAATACGCGAATCGGCATGCGCTGATCGCGGCACAGCACGATGGCGTTGGCGTCCATGACGCCGAGCTTACTCTCGATCACGCGGTCGTAGCCCAGCCTGTCGTAAAGCTCGGCGGCTGAATCCTTGACCGGATCGGCCGAGTACACGCCGTCAACCTTGGTTGCCTTGAGGACAATGTCCGCGTCAATTTCGATGGCGCGCAGCGCGGCGGCGGTGTCGGTCGTAAAAAACGGGTTGCCGGTGCCGCCGGCGCAAATGACGACGCGGCCCTTCTCGAGGTGCCGAATGGCCCGCCGGCGGATATAGTCTTCACAGACGTCGTGAACCGAGATGGCCGACATGACCCGGGCATCGACGCCGATCCGCTCCAGTGCATCCTGCAGGGCCAGCGAGTTCAGGACCGTGGCCAGCATGCCCATGTGGTCGCCGGTGACCCGGTCGATGCCCGATTTGGCCAGCCCGGCGCCGCGGAAAATGTTGCCGCCGCCGATGACGACTGCTACTTGGATACCCAGCCGGGTGACGTCACCGATTTCGACCGCGATCCGGTGAATGATGACCGGATCGATGCCATAGTCTTCTTGTCCCAGCAGCGCTTCGCCGCTGAGTTTCAATAGGATTCGTTGATAGGCCTCTTCAGCCACCCGTCACCTGTTGCATGACCTCTTCTGCGAAATTGTCCTGCTTCTTCTCGATGCCTTCGCCAACGGCCATCCGCCGGAAACTGTTCACACTGGCGCCGGCCTGCTGGAGCAATTTTTCCACGGTAAGGTCACCGTCCTTGACGAACGCCTGCCCCAGCAGTGTGATGCCGGAAAGGTGCTTGCGCAAGCGGCCCTCGACCATCTTTTCGATGATCTCCGCGGGCTTGCCGCTGCCCTCGGCCTGGGCGATCAGAATGTCCTTTTCGCGGGCCATCACGTCGGCCGGCACGTCGTCGGCGGAAACGAATTCGGGATTCATGGCCGCCACGTGCATGGCCAAATCCCGGGCCAATTCCACGTCGCCGCCAGCCAGGTCGACCAGCACGCCAATGCGGCCGCCGTGCACATAGGCACCCAGCGGCCCGTCGCTGGACGCGCGCACGAAGCGGCGCACCTGGACGTTCTCGCCAATCTTGGCGATCAGGGCCTGGCGCGCTTCCTCGACGGTCGCCCCGTCGATCCGCAATTGCATCAGTGCATCGACATCGGCCGGACCCTGGGACAAGGCGCTGTCGGCCACCGCCTGGGCGAAGGCATTGAAGCTGTCGTCCTTGGCCACGAAGTCGGTTTCGCAGTTGATCTCGACCATCACGGCCTCGTTGCCGTCATCGCTGATGGCCAGCGCGATCTTGCCTTCCGCGGCGATGCGGCTGGCTTTCTTGTCGGCCTGGGCCAGTCCGGACTTGCGCAGGAATTCGATCGCGCCGTCCATGTCGCCGTTGGTATCGACCAGAGCTTTTTTGCATTCCATCATGCCCGCGCCGGTGCGTTCACGAAGTTCCTTGACCATTGCAGCTGTTACTGCCATGAGACTATCCTCTTTTCAATCAGGTTCAGGGCCGGGACGCCGGCTGCGCCCGGCCTCCTATCGTTGCGCGTCGCGCCGATCATTCCTCGGCTTTTTTGGCTGCCGCTTTCTTGGCCACTTTCTTCTTCGCGACTTTCTTCTTCGCGACTTTCTTCTTCGCGACTTTCTTCTTCGGCGCGGCCGCGGCCTCGACGGCTTCTTCAGCCGCTTCCTCAGCAGCTTCAACCACGGCTTCCTCGGCAGCTTCAACCACGGCTTCCTCGGCAGCTTC
>JAPHSB010000313.1 GCA_026193295.1 Lysobacterales bacterium | reverse complement strand
CTCGTGGCGCTTCTGCCAGGCTTCCTTGATTTGCCGGCGTTCTGCCTCGCCTACGTCCTCGCCCAGCTCCTGCAACTCCACCGCCAGGCTGCCACCCAGCACGATATCGGTGCCGCGGCCGGCCATGTTGGTGGCGATGGTAACCGCCTTGGGCTGGCCCGCCTGGGCGACGATGGCGGCTTCACGCTCGTGCTGCTTGGCGTTGAGCACCTCGTGCGGGATTTTCTGTTTCTTCAGCATCCCGGACAGTAGTTCCGAAGTCTCGATCGAGGTCGTACCCACCAGCACCGGTTGGCTCCGCTGCACGCAATCCTTGATGTCTTCGATGATGGCCTGGTACTTGTTTTCGGCCTTGAGAAAGACCAGGTCGTCCTTGTCGTCGCGGATCATCGGCTTGGCGGTGGGGATCACCACCACCTCGAGGCCGTAGATGGTCTGGAACTCGTAGGCCTCCGTGTCCGCCGTGCCGGTCATGCCGGAGAGCTTTTTGTAGAGGCGGAAGTAGTTCTGGAAGGTGATCGAGGCCAGCGTCTGGTTCTCGCGCTGGATGGGCACGCCCTCCTTCGCCTCGATGGCCTGGTGCAGGCCCTCCGACCAGCGCCGGCCGGCCAGGGTGCGGCCGGTAAATTCGTCAACGATGACCACCTCGCCGTCGCGCAGGATGTAATCGACGTCCTTGTGGAACAGGTGGTGGGCGCGCAGTCCGGCGTTGAGGTGGTGCACCAGGTTCAGGTTCTGCGCGTTGTAGAGGCTATCGTCTTCTTTCAGCAGCCCCGACTTCACCATCAACTGCTCGACGTGCGCCATGCCGTCCTCGGTGAGATAGACCTGTTTCTGTTTCTCGTCGATCGTGAAATCACCCTCGCTGACGTCGCCTGACTCCTCGTCGAGCACCTTGGCGGCTTTTAGCCGAGGGATCAGCTGGTTGATGCGCACGTAAAGCTGCGGCGTTTCGTCGGCCGGCCCGGAGATGATCAGGGGGGTGCGAGCCTCGTCGATCAGAATCGAGTCCACCTCGTCGACAATGGCGAAATTGTGATCGCGCTGCATCTTTTGGTCGCTGGAAAAGGCCATGTTGTCGCGCAGGTAATCGAAGCCCAGCTCGTTGTTGGTCGCGTAGATGACGTCGCAGGCATAGGCGGCCCGCTTGGCGGCCGGGCTCAAGCCGGGGATGACCACGCCGACGGTCAGGTCCAGCGCTTTGTAGATCGGCGCCATCCAGTCCGCGTCTCGGCGGGCCAGGTAGTCGTTCACCGTGACCACGTGGGCGCTCTTGCCGGTCAGCGTGTTGAGGTAGACGGCCAGCGTGGCCATCAGGGTCTTGCCCTCACCGGTCTTCATCTCCGCGATCTTGCCCTGGTGCAACACCATGCCGCCGATCAGCTGCACGTCGAAGTGCCGCAGGCCCAGCGTGCGTTGTGACGCTTCGCGCACCAGCGCGAAGGCCTCGGGCAGCAACTGGTCGAGCGACTCGCCGTTGGCGTGGCGTTGCCGCAATTCCGCGGTTTTGGCCTTCATTTCGTCATCGGACAAGGCCTTGACGGACTCTTCGAGGGCATTGATCTGCCCTACGGCCTTGCCCATTTTCTTGACCAGCCGTTCGTTGCGGCTGCCGACAATTGATGTAATCAGCTTGTTGAGCATCTGAAGGGTATCTTTATGGAATTTGTGCCGATTGGTATCTGGGGTCGCGATGCATTATATGCAAGAGAATGTGGAATCGCTGCAGGACCGGATTCATTCGGGAATGTGAGGCCTCGGGCTGAGGAGGAACCGGGGTACCCGGCGCCTCCTTGGAGAGTAAAGGCCTCCCGAATGAACCCGGTCCTGCAGCGGCTCAGCGCAGGTGACTGACGAAACTGGACGGATTGATGGTGGCGCCGTCCTTCAGCACCTCGAAATGCACGTGGGGCGCCGAGGCCCGGCCCGTGCTGCCCATCATCGCGATGATCTGGCCTGCCGTCACGTGATCGCCGGGTTTGACCACCAATTGATCGTTGTGGGCATAGCGGGTGCGATAACCGTTGCCGTGGTCGATTTCGACCATGTTGCCGTAAGCGGCCTGGCGGGAGGCCCGGATGACCACGCCGCTGGCCACACTGAGCACCTGAGTGCCCCGAGTGCCCGCGAAATCCAGGCCCCGGTGATGAACGCGCTCGCCGGTAAAGGGATCGCTGCGCTCGCCGTAGCGCGATGAGATCCAACCTTTGCGCACCGGCCAACCCGACGGGGTGAGATCGTTCTCGAGCTGTCGGTTGACCATCAGGAACTGCAGCGCATCGAGCTGGGAGGACTGGCGGCGCAACTTCGCACTCAGCGCATCGAGGGCCGTAATCAGCTGACCCTGGTCGGTGTCACCGACGGCGTCATATTCTTCGGGGCCACCGACCGGGGCGGGCGTGCTGAAATCAAATTCGTCGAGTGATAACTGGCCCATCTGGGCCAGCCGCTCACCGAGGGCATCGAGGCGGGTGGATGCAGCCTGCAGTTCAGCCAGTCGCGCGGCCAGTGCATTGACGCCCTGGCGGCTCTCGGCAGCCAGCCGGTCGACCTCGCCCTGCTGCAGATAAATCAGCTTCTGCAAGGCCTGCGCCGACTGCAAGAGCTCAGCTCCTGCCGGCGATGTGCTCCGCCCCAACAGGAACATGACGACCGCACAGCCAAGGAAGCACGCAGCCAGCGTGATCTTCACTCCGCGGGGCAGGCGGGCCAGGTGCTGCCGCCATTCGCTGCTGGCCATCTGCGCTGTTGCTGAAGTACGCTTCATATATGGCTCGTCATCCTCAATCTGACCAAAAGGCAACACGCGCGTCCGCAATCCTCTCGGACCCGGGTTCACCTCTTGGCGGCACGCTGGAGCATGCCGGTGTGCTGCTCAAAGTGCAGCAATTGTTGTCCGGATCAGTCGACCCGTCTCTCAGGGACCGGTTCCAGGTGGCCAACGTACGGCACCATCGGCTGATCCTGTTGGCCCCATCCGCAGCCTGGGCGACCCGGCTGCGCATGGAAACGCCACGACTGCTGGAAGCGCTGCATCGAGCCGGTTTCGCGGAGCTCTCGGACATCGAAATCCGGGTTGCTCCGCTGATCGAGCAAGCTGCCGTCGTGCGTTCCAGGAAACCTCTTTCAACGGCGGCCAGGCAGGCCCTCGACTCGATGGCCCGCCTGGGGTCAAAGAGCGAGGAATGAGACGGTCGGGGTCGTCGCCAACCGGCCAGTCCGGTCACCCGGACGGTCGATACTAGCAGAATCCGCCTGGCATGTCGTGACTCGCGCCGTACCCTGGCACCCGGCGCATACCGGGGTCAGGCCCCTCGTTCATACCCGGTGTTTCAGGCCGTGGCCTGGGCGGGATGAGCGTAGGAGACCGGCATGGTCTCGGTGTCGTCGAAGGTTACCTCTTCCCAGGCCGAGGGTTGCGCGAGCAACTCTCTCAGCAGCAGGTTGTTCAATTCATGGCCCGATTTGTAGCCTGAAAAAGCGCCGATCAGCCCATGGCCGAGGAGATACAGGTCTCCGATCGCATCCAGCACCTTGTGCTTCACGAACTCGTCCTCATAACGCAAGCCGTCCTCGTTCAGCACGCGGTAATCATCCAGCACTACCGCATTGTCCATACTGCCGCCCAGCACCAGGTTGCGCTCGCGCAGCATCTCGATATCCCGCATGAAACCAAAGGTCCGCGCCCGGGCTATCTCCTTCAGGTAGGAGGTGGTCGAAAAATCGACCGAGGCGAAGGACTGGTGCGAGCGGAACACCGGGTGGTTGAAATCGATTTTGAACGACACGCGAAAGCCGTCATAGGGGTCGAAGCGTGCCCACTTGTCGTCACGACGAACCTCTACCGGTTCGAGCACGCGGATGAAGCGCTTGGCCGCGGACTGCTCCTCGATGCCTGCTGACTGGATCAGGAATACGAAGGGGCCGGCACTGCCATCCATGATGGGTACCTCGGCATTGCTCAGGTCCACGTACGCATTGTCGATGCCCAGGCCCGCAAAAGCCGACATCAGGTGCTCAACCGTGGAGACCCGCACACCGTCCTGTTCGAGCGTCGTATTCATGCTGGTATCGCCGACATGGGTCGCGAAGCCGGGTACCTCGACCACCGGGTCGAGATCCGTGCGCCGAAACACGATACCGGTGTTGACCGCTGCCGGACGCAGGGTCATGAACACTTTTTCACCGGTATGTATGCCGACGCCCGTGGCACGAATGACGTTCTTGAGGGTACGTTGATTTATCATTATGGGGACTCCTCAAGGTCCTCAAAACCCGCGGCATACTAGCACATTGAGCGTGCCCATCAAAGCCGCCGAGTCGGTAGAAAGACCACAATTGTTGTAATTTAACAACATTTTAACCGTTGTGTAACACAATAGTCACAAATTCCGGATTTGGAACCGCTGCAATGGCTGCGGTTCCCCAGGGCTGCCCGGCTCCGCCGGATGCCGGCCCGCACCCCAGCGGTGCGGGCCGGACAGCCTTCAGGCCTGATTAAAGGCCATCGGTCCGACAACCGGAAAACACCGGCCCTTGAGGGCCGGCACGGCGAGTCTGGGTCTTCCGGTTGCCGGACTTGAACGCCGAAAGCAGGCGTGCTGAGTGGCGCACGCCCGGGAACCCGTGTTGAACACGTTTCGACAGGTTCCTGGACCTGCTCAGTCGGCCTGAGTTCGGAGAAACGACGGGATATCCAGGTAGTCGATATCCTTTTGCCCACCAAACAGATCCTTGCTTCCGGCTTCCGAACTTCCGTAACGGCGGTCCCGGTTGACGATCGGCGCCAGTTCTTCTTCGGCTGCTTCCATCACCGGCCGCCCGGTCGTGCCGTTGGCCACCAGGCGCATGGGTTTTTCACGGGTCAGGCTGCTGCGCACGGGTTCACCCAGTCCGGTGGCCACGACGGTGACCCGCAGATCATCACCCATGTCCGGGTCGATCACGGTGCCCATGACGACCGTCGCATCCTCGGAAGCGAGATCGCCCACGGTGCTGCCCACTTCCTCGAATTCCTTCATGGTCAGGTTGGTGCCGGCGGTGATGTTGACCAGGATGCCGCAAGCCCCTGACAGGTTGATGTCTTCCAGCAGCGGGCTGCCGATCGCGGCCTGGGCTGCCATGATGGCCCGATCGTCGCCTGAAGCCTGGCCGGAGCCCATCATCGCCATGCCCATCTCGGACATGACGGTGCGGACATCGGCAAAGTCAACATTGATCAGTCCGGGCCGCGTGATCAGCTCCGCGATCCCCTGCACCGCTCCCTGCAGCACATCGTTGGCCGCCTTGAATGCGTTCAGCAGCAGGGTTTCGCCACCCAGCACATCAGCCAGCTTGGCGTTCGGAATCGTGATCAGGGAGTCCACGTGCGCGGCCAGTTCCTCGATGCCTTTCTCGGCAATGTCCATGCGCCGGCGGGCTTCGAAGTGAAACGGCTTGGTCACCACGGCGACCGTAAGGATGCCCTGCTCCTTCGCGGCGTGCGCAATGACGGGAGCCGCCCCGGTGCCGGTTCCGCCACCCATGCCGGCGGTGATGAACACCATGTCGGCTCCGGCCAGCATTTCCATGATGTGATCACGGTCTTCCAGCGCTGCCTGCCGGCCGACTTCGGGGTTGGCGCCCGCGCCCAGTCCCTTGGTCACGCTGGAGCCGATCTGCAGGATGGTTTTGCCCTTGAATTGCCTGAGCGCTTGCGCGTCGGTGTTGGCCGCGATGAAATCGACGCCGTCGATGCCGGCATCGATCATCTGGGCCACCGCGTTGCCGCCGCCACCGCCCACTCCGATGACCTTGATCTTGGCGCTGGGTGTGTAGTTCTCTACCAGTTCAAACATTTCTAGTTTCTCCTCTCGCTCGCCGTTGTTATGAAATCCGTTCACGTTCCGCCGATGATGACCCCCGCGGCGTG
>JAPHSB010000081.1 GCA_026193295.1 Lysobacterales bacterium | reverse complement strand
ATCATGGCGCAGTACTTCCATGGCTTCCGCGAGGCGGTGGCGGGCCGGCGCCTCCTCACGGCGGAAGGTTTTGCGGCGGCTGCGCTGTCCGGGGCGGCCGCGGCCTGGACCGCGATGTCGAAACCGGTGCCGGGCACGCTGCCGACCGTGCTGGAGGATTTCTCGAAGGAATTGGCGCAGCGGGCGGGCGCCGGTGTCCGCGATATCCGCGTGCTGCTGCGGCACGGACTGGAGCGGGCCCGCGAATCCCTGGCCAACACGCCGAACCAGCTTCCGGTGCTGAAGCAGGCCGGGGTGGTCGATGCCGGCGGGCAGGGCTTTGTCGATCTGCTGGAAGGCATCTGGGACTTCATCGAACGCGGCCGCATCTCGCAGGCCGTGGCCGGGTTGCGCGAGCAACTGGGCCCCGATCTCAAGGCCGACCTGACCGGTGCGCTGCAGGAATTCGAGGTGGGCGAGCACCGTTACTGCACCGAATGTGTGCTGGAAGCCGTGCACATCGATCGTGATGCCGTGATGACGCGGCTCGAGCAGCTGGACTGCAGTTCGCTGGTGGTTGCCGGCGGCCAGCAGCGGGTACGCGTGCACATCCACGTAAACAACCCGGCGGAAGTGTTCCTGGCCTGTGAGGCATTCGGCACGATCAAGCAGCAGAAAGCGGACGACATGGAGCGGCAGCGCGGCCTGCTGGACCACAGCGGCGAAGTGGCCGTCGTGGTCGATTCCGGCGCGGACATTCCGCCGGATGAGATCGCCCGCCTGGGTATCCACATGGTGCCGGTGCGCCTGAGTTTCGGCGACCGCGAGTACCTGGACCGTGTTTCACTGTCTGCCGACGAGTTCTACCAGATGCTGGCCGAAGCCGACGAGGCCCCGTTGACCTCGCAACCGCCGGCGCAGGACTTCGCCCGCGTCTACTCGCTGTTGACCTCGCACGGTTACTCGGTGATCTCGGTCGGCCTGTCGCAGCAACTCAGCGGCACCACTGCGGCGGCGTTGCAGGCCGCGGGCCGGCCCGGCGCCGGTGATATCCGCGTGATCGACAGCCTCAGCGCCACGGCTGGCGAGGGGCTGGTGGCGATGATCGCGGCAGAGGCCGCCATGGTCGGCATGGCGGCGGACGAAGTGGAGGCGCTGGTGCGCGAAACGATCCCGCGCACACGGGTGATCGGGATCGTCGACGACTTGCGCTGGGCCGTAAAAGGGGGCCGCGTGCCGGCCTGGGCGAAAGGTCTGTTCGGCCTGCTGCATTTGAGCCCGGTGCTGACCGCCAACTCCAAGGGCAAAATGGGTTTTGCCGGAGTTCACACGGGCACCGGCGCCAACCCGAGGAAACTGGCGCGGACGGCCGTACGCAAGATGCAGCCCGACACCATGTACCGGGTCGTCATTGCCCACGCCAATAACGCGCAAGGCGCGGCGGAAACTCGTCAGCATATCCTGGAGCAGCATGGCCGTATCCACTCCTGCCACATCACCGAGGCAGGCCCGGCGCTGGGCGTGCATTTCGGGCCCGGCGGGCTGATCGTCGGCTTCACGCCGCAACCCAAAGTGCTCGCTTGATGCGGCGCATAGGTCCGCGCCCGGTTTTGCGGTAGTCTGGAGCCGATGATCGAACTGCTGCTCAAGGTGTTGCTGTCCTACCTGCTGGGCTCCGTATCCGGCAGCATGGTCATGGGCGCTTTCCGGCACGTGGACATCCGCAAAAGCGGTAGCGGCAACGCCGGCGGCACCAATGCTTTCCGCACCCAGGGTTTCTGGTTCGCGCTGGTGGTCGTGATCATCGACATCGGCAAGGGTGCATTGGCGGCAGGGCTGTTGCCGGCGCTAAACCTGGGCCTGCCCACGGATACGGGGCTGCAAGTCTATCTGCCCCTCGCCTGTGGCTTCGCCGCCGTGGTTGGGCATTGTTACCCGGTCTGGTATGGCTTCCGTGGTGGCAAGGGAGCAGCCACCGCGGTCGGCGCGCTGATTGTGATCGAGCCGCTGACCATACTGCCGATGCTGCTGACCTGGCTCCTCGCCTTGACGATTACCGGTTGGGTCGGCCTGGGCACGATGCTGGCGGCGATCAGCCTGGTGCCGGCCTTCATCCTGCTCGGTGCGCCCGCGGCGACCATCGTGTTCGGTATCCTGCTGGCTGCGTTTATCGTATTCACCCATCGCTCCAACATCCGCAACATGCTCAACGGCACCGAGTACCGCTTCGAGCGGGCCCGGATCAAAAACTGGTTCGGCCGGGACTGACAGGGCCGGGTACTCGCCCATGCAGCAGAGCGCAAAAGCCGACAGCCTGGCCGCGGAACGCATCCGGGAGCGCATCTCGCCTGCCGCGCGCGAGCAGCTGCGCGAGCTGACCGTGCTGCAGCAGACCGATTCGACAAATTCCGCGCTGGCCCGCCTGCCGGCCGGGCGGCGGCATGCCCATGCACTGCTGGCCGAGGCCCAGACCGCGGGGCGCGGCCGCAGACAGCGCACCTGGCATTCCCCGGCCGGCGGCAATATCTACCTGAGCCTGGGTTGGCGGTTCGCCGCGCAGCCCACCGCGCTGCCCACCTTGCCGCTAGTGAGCGCGCTGTGCCTGTGCCGTGCCCTGGACCGGACCGGCCTGCACGGGCACGGGGTCAAGTGGCCCAACGACATCCTGGTCGACGGCGCGAAGTTGGCGGGCGTCCTGGT
>JAPHSB010000382.1 GCA_026193295.1 Lysobacterales bacterium | reverse complement strand
GCCAAGTTCGGACCGCTGCTCAGTGATTTCAGCTCTATTGTCAAAATGAACGAGGTCCTGCGGACCACGCAGGAGCCGTACCTGGCCCGGCAGGCGGCAGACAACGCCCGGAATGAATATGCACGAATCTGATCGAGTCATTTACACTTTGCGGCACGCCGTCATCGACTTCGGCAGACAGCACATCATCGCCGGTCGAATGGACCCGCCCATCAACGCCGAAGGGGCCGAGCAGATTCGGCAGATGGTTTCCGCCGGCGTGCCCTTGGAGTACGACCTCGTCATCAGTTCGCCGCTGCGGCGGGCGCTGGAGACAGCCAGGCAGGTCACGGGTCTGTCGGCGGGCGAGATGATCACCAGCTACCTGTGCATGGAGCGCAATTATGGGCTGTTGGAGGGCGTTGCGCCGGAAGATCTGGAAAAAATCCAGCCCGCGACCTACTACGTGTCGGTCGGTAACGTCGATCACTCCCTGAATCCGCCGAAAGGTGAAACCCTGGAGCAGTTGCGTGACCGTGTCGTGGCGTTTCACTCGTTGGTCAAGAGCTTTGCCGGAAAAAATCTCCTCATCGTCAGCCACGGGACCTTTCTGCAGCAGTATCACGGGTATCTGCGGGGCCTCGATGTGTATCACTCCTTGCATTCCAGCGTTGCCTGTCTAGAGCTCAACGCGTTCCGCCTCCGTGGCGACGAACTGTTATCTGACGAAAGGCTGTACCGACCGGAATTACTCGAAGAGCCTTGGTGACCCCAATTGTACGACCTGCTTACCTGGTATTGCGGGGAGCGGGTGGTTTAATCCGAAAGTTGTTCGGTCATTTTATGCCCGCAAAATACGGGACGAAACCGCATCATCAGGGCGATTTCAGCAATTGATCACCGTCCCGTCCACTGCCCGGAAACGCCATGATTCAGATCGGGTCTGGGCCAGACCGTGTCGATCTCAAGCAGCGCGATTTTAAGCGTGAATTAAGGTCAGTTCTGCCAAAATTCTAACATCGCCGGAGCCGGGAGGTCCGAGGTTCGGTCGATCGCTGAAACATTCCACGGAGGTTCAAGATGCGAAAATCTCAAATTGCTCTTATTCTCGTGACGAGCTTGGTGCTTTCGCCACTGGCCCTGGCCAAGAAAAACGCTCCGGACCCGCTCGCTACTGTGATACCTGGTGGCTGCGACCTGGTGCAGATCGCCCCCTATGGCACCAGTTTGCTGGCAAGTTGGGGCTGGGAGAATGGCACGGACCAGACCAAATTCGGCGGCGACGCTGAATACAGGGTAGAAGCCACGACAATCGACGACACTTACGATCTCAAGATCAAGTTCCATATCGAGCAGTATGTACCTGGGACGTCACCTGACGACTACGCCGGCACACTGGTCTATCGTTGCTCGACCGCAGTCAGTGAAGAGTCCGGAGAATGCAACGGCTCGGTTCTCGGAATTCGCGACGCCATTCGTGTCTTGGCCGCCGATGAATTAGGTGTTGAGCCCGAGGATATCACGACACTTTTCGCCACCCTGAAAGGCGTTTTTGTGAAGGCCATGAATCCGGGCCGCGGAGGCGGACGTCAAAACTACGATCATGTAGACGTATGCGATAACTGATCTTTGTTAACCCGGACAGGAGAAGCGCGCGCCCGGGTCTTCGGGGGCGCGTTTCCATTCGCACAGGTTCATTATCGACGTATTCGGGGGAGCGGGTGGTCTAGTCCAGGATGTAGCCAGTTACCGGCACGCTCAGGGTGGGAAACTCACGGTCGTTGGTCTTGATCGTGGCGGTTCTCTCGACTTTGCCGGGCCGCACTTTTTCGGGCATCAGGGTGAGCGTCATCTGGTAGCGGTCGCCGTCGGGGCCGCGTTCGCTTTCCAGGTCGATGTAATTCAAGTCGATAGACCATCAGAATTTGACCAAGTGTTTCGGCTGATTTCGAGTCAGTGGCCACCGTCATGGGTAGCGCACCCATATCAACCGAATCGGGGAAATGATATGCGCGCGCCTTGATTTTGGTATTGGCCTGGATCCTGAAGGGTTGTTCGGCCGGCAAATCGAGGTGCCTCGCTTGAGTGCCGCGAAGCGCCGTGTTACATTGCGCGCCCGCGCTGAATGCCCGATTTATCGGGTATAATCGCAGTCGAAATCAGGGCGCGTAGCTCAGCGGTAGAGCACTGTGTTGACATCGCAGGGGTCACTGGTTCGATCCCAGTCGTGCCCACCACGCATGCGAAAAGCCGGCTCAAAGAATGAGCCGGCTTTTTTTGTTGGCCAAGAGCAATGAGCGCGGAGGATGAGAGCCGGATCTGATGGGATAACAGGGTCAGGGCCCATTTCCCTCTTTTCGCCTGCCAAACCTCACACGAATTAGGCATTTTCTCTCACCTCATCCGCAAGGCCGGCCTGCTACGCTGTGTTTCCCAATTGATTTTTTGACACGGAAACTCCAGCATGGGTCTCGTGAATGCCAAGATCGTGTTAAGCAACCCGCGCGAGGCAGAGTTGGAGGCCATCGAGGTGTCTGCCCTGGCGGATACGGGCGCGGTGCATCTGTGTATTCCCGAGCACGTGCAACACCAGTTGAAGCTGGAGCCATTGGTAGCCCGCGAAGTGACGCTGGCAGACGGCTCGAGGCGTTCCGTGCCTTACGTCGGGCCGATCCAGATTCGGTTCGGAAATCGCATGGGTTTTGCCGGCGCACTGGTCATGGGCGACCAGGTTCTGTTTGGCGCGATACCGATGGAGGACATGGACCTGGTGGTGATACCGGGCACGCGATCACTGCAAGTCAATCCCCTGAGCCCCAATGTGGCCACTTCGCAGGCGAAACCCGCGTAGCCTGGCACAAAGCCTCTTTGGGGACCATTACGCTGATCCCGATGCCCGCGCCACTTTCTGCTGCTCCGCCTGCAATGAAGAAGCCGGCTCAGGAATTGAGCCGGCTTTCTTGTTGGTGTGCGTACCGCGGGTTTTGAGAATCAGGCCCTGATCAGGGTCAGCCTGCGCCGCCGTGTTCTGGGCGCCTGGTCTGACGGGCTATCCGGCGCACGGGTGAACAGCATGATCAAGCCACCGACCAGGCAGGCGATGGCGGCGACCAGGAATGGCGTCATCCACACCACCGGTGACCCGCCGACGGTCGCCGAGTCCTTGAACAAGCCGGCGAGCAGCGGTCCGAGCAGGCCGGCCACGCCGTAGGCGGTAAACACCCAGCCGTAGTTGCGCCCGACCTGCTTATCGCCGAAGTAATCAGCCGTGATGGCCGGGAACAGGGCAAAGATGCCGCCGTAGTTGAAGCCGATGAACGAGGCGCCGATCACCAGCCCTGCGGCCAGTCCGAAATTGATGAAGCCGTGGTACATGGCCAGCATGATCAGGCCCTGGAACATCGACATCGCGATGATGGCGCTCTTGCGGCCGATGCGGTCGGAAATCATGCCCCAGAGGATGCGGCCGAGACCGTTGAAAACTGCATACCAGGCCATCGCTGTGCCGGTGACGACGAACGCGTCTGGCACGCCGCGATATTCCAGTGCGTCAATGCCGAACAGCTGGATGCAGTAGATCACCATCAAGCCGGCGATGGCGGATGCGGCAAATACCAGCCAGATGGCGTAAAACTGCGGAGTGCGTAGCATCTCGCCGGGCGTGAAGCCGGCGCCGTTCCTTTTCAATACGGCGGCCGCTTGCGCCGGGTCCCAGCCTGCCGGGCTGTAGCCCTCGGGTGGGTCGACCATGACCAGGCTACCCAGTAGCACCAGCACCGCAAACACGATGCCGTAGATCAGGAACACGCTTTGCACCCCGGGCAGGCCAAGCAGCGAAGTGGTGTTCAACAGGCCGCCGAACCACGAACCGGCCAGTTTGACCCAGATGGTCGCGCCGAAGCCGAAGCCCGCCACGGCCAGCCCCGTAATCATGCCCTTGCGGTCCGGGAACCACTTTACGCCCACCGCAATCGGCACCACGTAGGCCAGGCCGATGCCCGCGCCGGCCACGACGCCGATAAACAGGAATTGCGCCCAAAAGGTGCTGCCGAACAGACCACCGAGCACAAAACCGAGCCCAAGCAGCAAGCCGCCCAGCACCGACATCAGCCGCGGCCCGGTGCGCGCCTGCCAGCGGCCGGCCAGCACCATGACCAGCGCGAAGGTGGCCAGGCCGGCCGAAAAGACCCACGCCGTCTGCGTGGCCGTGAACTGGTAAACACCCTGTGGATCGGTCAACAACTTGGTGAAAACGGACCAGGCATACAGGGCGCCCAAGGCCAGTTGAATGAGCACAGCGCCGCCCACTACCAGCCACCGATTTGGTGAATGATTAGTTTTCATAATAGTAGGTTTTATCCCTTTAAATATGAATAAAGCAGGTAATGACACTTCCCGATGTACCAGCTGATTATGACCAAAATTAAAATAGTTAAAAATGATTGAGGTCAGGCAGGGTTTGAAAGGCGCGGGGTGGTCCGGCCAGCGGTAGGCTGAGCTTCGATTCTGACGAGGCGAAGGCCATCTCCACCGTGCTACAGATCGCTGTATCGGTGCCCCGAGCGCGAACCGGGAACTCCGGTTGACGGTCGGTTGCGTTCCATGGCCTCAGTTGGCGGTTCTGCAATCAGCGGAAGGTCAGGTTTGGCCTTGCTCGCATTGACTTCTGAGCACAGGGTTGGGTTGAACCGGCTTCCATAGCCCTCTCAATAACCGTACAATAAACTCGATGAGTACCCGGACGCGAACTATCCACTGACGACACGGCGCAGCAAAGCGGCACCGAGAGGGCGCTTTGCGCCTTTTTTTGTATCCGGGTTCAGCAATTTGAAGAGGAGAATCACTTCATGCCGGCGATTACGCTACCTGACGGCAGCCAACGAAAATATGATGCACCAGTCACGGTGATGGCAGTCGCGGCCGACATCGGCCCCGGCCTGGCCAAGGCCACGCTGGCCGGCGAGGTCGATGGCCGGTTGCGCGATGCGAGCCACCTGATCGAAAAGGATGCAGCGCTGCGCATCATCACCGCGAAGGACCCGGAGGGGCTGGAGGTCATCCGCCATTCGACCGCGCATCTGCTGGCGCAGGCGGTGGAGCGGCTGTATCCCGAGTGCCAGGTTACCATCGGCCCGGTGATCGAGAACGGCTTCTACTACGACTTTTCCTGGCCGCCGGGTTTCACGATGGAGGATCTCGACCGCATCGCCGCCGAGATGCGGCGCATCGCAAAAGATGCACTGCCGGTATCGCGCGAGGTGTGGCGCCGCGGCGAGGCCATCCAGTTCTTCCGCCAGGAGGGCGAAGAATACAAAGCGGAGATCATCGAAAACCTGCCTGAAGGCGAGGAAATCACCCTTTACCGCCAGGGCGAATTCGTCGACCTGTGCCGCGGCCCGCACGTGCCCGACACCGGCAAGCTGGGCCAGTTCAAGCTGACCAAGCTGGCCGGCGCCTACTGGCGCGGCGACAGCCGCAACGAGATGTTGCAGCGCATCTACGGCACGGCCTGGCCGACCAAGCAAGAGCTCGAGGCGTACCTGCACCGCCTGGAGGAGGCCGAGAAGCGCGATCACCGTCGCCTCGGCAAGCAACTCGACCTG
>JAPHSB010000149.1 GCA_026193295.1 Lysobacterales bacterium | reverse complement strand
CTGGTGTCGCTGATGTTGCCTTATTCGATCACCTTCCTGATCGGCTGGTCGATCATGTTCGTCGTGTGGCTGATGCTGGGCTGGCCGGTCGGGCCCGGCGCACCGACTTCGCTCAACATTTCGGGCGGCTGAAATCCGGCGGCCTTCGAGCCGGCGCGCACGGGTGCGGCGAGCTGTATTTCGGTCGGCGCCCCTCAGCGGTTGATCGATTCGTACCTCGCGTAGCGCGGCAGCACCGGCTCCAGCACTTCGATCAGTTCACCGAGGTGGTGTTCGTAGCGGCGCCAGCGATGGATCGACTTGGTGTAGATGGGCTGCCGGACCAGCTCGGAACTGGCGGTACGAACCGGCCTGTCGGTCTCCCAGAACCTCACTCAACCCTCTTCGAACGGCAATTCGCAGTCGTCCAGCAGGCGCCGGACCTGGTTCTCGAAATCGGTGCCGAGGGCTTGTCGGCATCGACCCTGACCCGTGCTCGCCGTGGCACGATCTTGGCACGGTGCCTGCAGTTCGGCGCAAACACCCCGTGAAACCGGGTCAAATTCAACCGCGGCCTGGGCAGGAGGGACGCCAGCCTCGCCATGGCCGCTCTTGCGCATCCCTGCGCCCGCGGCATACCGCTCATCCTGAACATAAAATCTAATGGCTCCATTACCACGTGCGTCGACCCATCCCGAAACGGCCGCTACTGTTTTGGTATAGGCCAATGGCAGCTTATGGCCGTTAGCGTCAGTTACTCATGAGTTGCCAACGGGTTTGGCTATGGGTTGCAAGTCGCCTAAGTTCTAACAGGAAGCAGTTATTCGGCCATTCAGCAGATGGAGCTATTCGACTGAGGGTCAGATAAGCGTGGCCGGATTGAACTTTGGGATTCAGGTGAATATAGCGTTTGTTTTACCTATACTGTTGGCAATAGTTTGCAAGTAGTCCTGAAGAGGAATATATGGATTCTAAAAGTAACATGCTTTTTCTCACACTTTGTTGTATCGGACTAGTGGGGCTTTATGTACCTGGTGCAATAGCGCAAGAATCTAAAATAGATGTCTGCCACATACCGCCGGGAAATCCCGAAAATGTCCATACCATAACCATCAGCGAACATGCGCTTGGTCCTCATTTGGACCATGGCGATCACCTCGGAGCATGCGACTCAACCCAAACAGCTGGGGTGGGCGAACCCCCGAATCGATCTCAGTCCGCATGCACCTGC
Source organism: Lysobacterales bacterium (assembly GCA_026193295.1). GTDB lineage: Bacteria > Pseudomonadota > Gammaproteobacteria > Xanthomonadales > SZUA-36 > CALKKN01. The sequence continues at coordinate 2,317 of JAPHSB010000149.1, read as the reverse complement.
CCGAGAGCGGGTGTCTGGCGGGTTACCAACCTGGAAGGCTGGATGGAGTGCAGTGCTTTCGGTATCAAGCGAAAGGACAAGCGCGCAGACAAGAACGACGGAGCGGTCTGGGTTCTGAACGACGATTGCTCGACCATCTTCTCCGAAGCCTATGAGAAGCAACGGGAGGACGTGATCATGGATCGCGGACGTGACTGCCTGTTCTTTGGCACCGCCCCGGGCGAAAAAGACGGCGCCAAGGTGATCTTCGACGGCGCCTACAAGGTCGAGACCGAAGAGTTCATCACCGGCGAGTACCATATGGAAATGTCGAGCATGGGAATGGAATGCACGGGTTACAGTCCTTTCGAGATCGAATTCCTGAAGCCGCTCAGTGAGAAAGACTACGCCAAGCTCGAAAAGACGATGCAGAAGGAACTGGAGAAAGCCCGCAAGACGCGCGACGAACACCGCAAACAAATCGACGAGTACCTTGAGAAGACGGACGGCGGTAAAGCCCTGGGCGGAAGGAACGGCCAGAATTAAAGGGGTCGGATGTGGATAGGAATTATTGACCGCCTCTCCAGGCATTCAGACAAGCATCAGGGGTATTTTTCTGACCGCAGATGAGGCTCTGGCGCCCCCTGAACCATCGGAGTCTTCGCCGGCAGGGCAGCTGCAGGCGCTTCCAACAACCTGCGATGACTCAATTCCCGTCGCGCAACCGAAAGCCGCCCTGGGCTGACCCACCCACGGCACGTCAAATCAGGTTAAACGTCTGTTCCTGGTGGCCGGGCGGCGCCCGCGCCAGGGAGCCATTGAGTGCCTCGCCTGCCCGAGTAAAGCCGTGGCGCGTGCAGGCAATGACCCGCAGCCTGCAGCGGGTCCAGGCTGGAACCGGCTTCGAATTTGAGCGCGGGACACTCCGGGTCTGCAATCAGCAGGCCCCGCCGCTCCAATTACCGTGCGATACGCCGGCTGAGGGTCTCGAGCAGTTGGCCCAGCTGCGCGTTGCTGGGCCGACGCGTGCGATGAAAATCAGCGCCACGCCCGGCAACTGGAATGCTATTGCCCTGTTCAACCCCGTGGCCTACCTGATCAGCGGCTTCCGCTGGAGCTCTTACAACAGCTCCGACGTGGACGTGGCCATCAGCCTCGCCGCCGTGCTGGGCTTTCTGCTGTTGTGCCTTACGATCGTGTGGTGGATCTTCCGGACCGGGTACCGGTTGAAGAATTGAAATGGGCTAAACAGGGCCTGACACCAGGGTTTCCAGCAATTCATCCAGTATTTTCCGAAGCTTGCGCGGGTCGAGCGCCGGTGAACGGGGAGCGCGTAGCTTGAGCCCCTCGATCAGGCACAACAGCATCAGGGCCCGTTCCGCCACATCGTCATCCGGCAGCCCGCAACCGCCATCTCCCCTGCCCCGGCGCAGCCAATCGCCGAGTTCGGAACGTACCGTGACATCATAACGCCGCAAGGCTTCTGCAATTTGCGGGTCGCGCGTGGCCTGGGCCGAGATCTCCAGGTAAAGCGGGATGCTTATCGATTTTTCGTCTTCGGGTTCCTTTTCGTCCAAATAGTCGAAGATCCGTTTGGACAGGTTTTCGGCCGATTGCAACTGCCGGATACGTTGGCGGGCTACTGTCAGCTGCTGTTCGATAATGGCGAGAATAATCGCGTTCTTGTTTTCAAAATAGCGGTAAATCAGCCCCGGGCTCATTCGGGCCGTGCTCGCGATGGTCGCCATGCTGGCCGCGTGAAAGCCTCGCTCGACGAAACACGCTTGCGCTGCGGCCAGGACACGTTCTTTTTGCGCGCGGATGCGGGCGGCCGCTTTTGTCTCACTCTTTTCTTTTTTCACGACTGCTGATCTCCGTTAGCGGGCCCGGAGACGGCTGCCCGCTTGCCTTGCCGGTGCGCCCGGCCATGCCTGCCGAGCCATTTCTGCACCACGACGAAAAACAGCGGGATAAAGAAAACACCGAGGAAGGCGCCGACGATCATGCCGCCGAGCACGCCGGTACCAATCGCTCTCTGGGCGCCGGAACCCGCGCCACTGGCCAGCGCCAGGGGCAATACACCCATGCCAAAAGCCAGGGAAGTCATGATGATCGGCCGCAAGCGGTCGCGCACAGCCTGCATGGTCGCATCGATCAATTCCATCCCCTGCTCAAGGTTGTCCTTGGCAAATGAAATGATCAGGATGGCGTTCTTGCTGGTCAGTCCGATCGTGGTCAGCATGGCGACCTCGAAATAAATATCACGCTCCAGCCCGCGCAAGGTTGCCGCGAGTGCGATGCCGAGAATGCCAAGCGGGGCCACCATCAGAACCGAGGT
>JAPHSB010000405.1 GCA_026193295.1 Lysobacterales bacterium | reverse complement strand
GCCTTCGCCCACGGCTTCTCGATTCTATACAACGAGGTCGAGCCGCGCGCCGACCTGGATGTGATCATGATCGCGCCCAAGGCACCGGGCCACACCGTGCGCTCCGAGTTCAAGGCCGGTCGCGGCATCCCGGACCTGGTGGCGGTAGCCCAGGACGCTTCGGGCCTGGCCAAGGCGACGGCGCTGTCATATGCCTCGGCCATCGGCGGCGGGCGCACCGGCATCATCGAAACCACCTTCAAGGACGAGTGCGAAACCGACTTGTTCGGCGAGCAGGCAGTCCTGTGCGGCGGTTGCGTCGAACTGGTCAAGGCGGGTTTCGAGGTTTTGACCGAGGCGGGCTACCCGGCCGAGATGGCCTATTTCGAATGCCTGCACGAACTCAAGCTGATCGTCGACCTGATGTTCGAAGGCGGCGTCGCCAACATGAACTACTCGATTTCCAACAACGCGGAATTCGGCGAGTACGTGACCGGCCCGAAAATCATCAACGAGCAGTCACGCGCCGCGATGCGCGAGGCCCTGGCGCGCATCCAGGACGGTTCCTACGCCAAACGCTTCCTGGCGGAGGGGGCGTCGGGCTACCCGATCATGACCGAGGAGCGCGCCAGGAACGCAGCCCACGGGATCGAGGTGGTCGGCGAAAAACTGCGGGGCATGATGCCCTGGATCGCGGCCAACAAGATCGTCGACAAGGCCAAAAACTAGTCCGGATCAAAATCCAAAAGCCGGGGCCAGGTCATAGAGTGCCTGAATACTTCACTGTTGCACTTCGCCCTGACCCCATTGCGACCCAGCGCTCGGGCGGCTTTCTCCACATCGACTCGACGAACGGCCGGAACATCGGCACTTCCGGCTGGTCCAGGGTTCCTGTGGGGTAAGCGATTAGCGTTCCCGGTGGATTCAGCACTCCATATACCGGACAAGCACTGCGAGTACTCAGTCCGCTTCGCCCAGGACCGGTTGTGTCGTCGCCCAGAGCTGCCACTGGGCGGGGTGGCGCTCCAGCCAGGATGCAAGAAAAGCTTCCATCCGCGCCAGAGTCGCGTCGTGATCCTCCAACACCGCCGGATCGCTGACTTCGATTACTCGCCGGCCGCTGGCTTCGTCCCAGCTCATGGCAAAGAAGGCCGCCGTGGCCCGGCACTCGACAGCCATGCCGAGTCCTCGGGGATCTATGGGCAGGGTCCCGCCCAACACGGAGAGAGATGTGCCACTGGGTCGCTCTGCGGGAGCGTCGAGCAGCAGCACAAGGGCGCAGCCGGGTTCGGTGAGCGCCCCGGCTACCGCCTCGCGCCCGCCGGGGACACGGATCTCCCGGCCTCGGCAGACCTTGCGCAAGTAAGCCATTCGGAAGCGTAGGTAGGCGTGGTAAACGGGTGCGCTCGACCGCCAGGCCCGAGGGATATCCCGAAATACGAAACGCGGCGTGTAGCCGGCGGCGGCAACGGCCCGGAGGAACAGGGTGCCAGGCCCCAAATGGGTGCCCAGGAGCACCAAAGATCCGGACTCTGGCCAGTGCTCCGGCCCCGTAACGAGGCTCTGGGCGATGCGCCGGTCCGAGCTGAAGTAGCCGTGCCAGGTGTCCACGGCATCCAGGAATCGAACAAGGCGAACGGTGGCCATCCAGGCCGCTGGGTCCGGAACGGTCGCGACGGCGCTAACATTGGCGAAGGCATTGGTTGTCGGCGTCCGGAAGAGCCAGCTCCGCCGTGCAAGGAAACGCGCCAGCGCGTTCGCCGCCCGGGCCGGGAGGAGAAAACAGAGGAAGGGCAACAGCCAGTAGGCGGCCAAGTCCAGGAACTGCTGCTGCAGCCAACGCACGGGACAGGACTTACCGGGCCGGCTTGCGGTTCCGGTCGGATACGCAGGGCTCCGGGCTGGTTAGCCTTTCGAAGCCGCGCTCCGCACCCGATCCGATGCTGAAGGGCTCCCGCAGGCGCGCCCGCGCCCTGACCCGCTCAGCGGTGGGCGCCATACCCAGGCTGACGGCGGTATGATCGCTCCAGAATTGTCTATGCGATTCGAATTCCATGACGAGTGCGATCCGCGGTGCGCGCATCGGTTGTTTCAGTTCGGGGATGGTACCACTCAGGAGTTCGGGGTGCCCCTTTCTTCGTATGCGGCAATCGCCGCTTCGTTCTCCAGGATGAAATCCAGCGTGTCGATGCCGCGGGTCAGGCAGTAGGCTGAGAACGGCTCCAGGGGAAAATCGAAGTCGCCATAACCCTCGATGCTCAGCGTGTGGTTGGCGATGTCGATGCGCACGGCATGGTAGGGGTGGTCGAGCAGGTACTGCACAACGGCGTCGTCCACCATGATCGGCAGCAGACCGTTTTTCAGCGCATTGCTGCGGAAGATGTCGGCGAACCGGCTGCTGATGACCGCCCGGAAGCCGAAATCCAGCAGCGCCCAGGGCGCATGCTCACGGGACGATCCACAACCGAAGTTGCTGCCGGCCACCAGTACCCGCTGGCTCGAGGCATCATGCTTTCTCAGCGGGCTGCTGGCCTTGGGCGAGCCATCCTCGTTGAAACGCCAGCCGTAAAAGCAATACTGCCCCAAGCCTTCGCGCGTGGTGGTGGTCAGGAACTGCGCCGGGATGATTTGGTCGGTGTCGATATTGTCCACCGGCAGATTGAAGGTGCGCGTTTCGAAGACGCTACCGTTGTCGCTGTGAGCGCTCATGCTTCGCCTCCGAGGAAGTCTCGGGGATCACTGACTACGCCGGTGATCGCGCTGGCGGCGGCGGTCAGCGGACTGGCCAGAACCGTGCGCACGTCGCGCCCCTGGCGGCCCTTGAAGTTGCGGTTGCTGGTGCTGACCACCAGGTCGCCCGGGCGGCCAATGTCGCCATTCATACCCAGGCACATGGAGCAGCCCGGCTCACGCCATTCAGCGCCGGCGTCGCGGAAGATGCGGTCCAGGCCCTCGGCTTCGGCGGCCTTGCGTGTGGCCTCGGAACCCGGCACTACAAGCACCCTTGTGTCGGCGGCGACCTGGCGGCCTTTAAGCAGCGAGGCGGCCGCGCGCAGGTCACTGAGCCGCGAGTTGGTGCAGCTGCCGATGAACACGATGTTGACCGGTTCGCCTGCCAGGCTGGCGCCGCCGCGCAAGTGCATGTACTCCAGGGCGTCACGAGTCTCGCTGTCGGTCCGCTCCGGGATGCGGCCGTCGACGGGGATCACCATGCCGGGATTGATGCCCCAGGTGATGCTGGGGCGGATGTCGGCGGCGTTGAACTCGACCAGGCGATGGTATTGGGCGCCGGGGTCGGTTCGCAGGGTTGCCCAGTCAGCGATCGCGGCCTCCCAGTCGGCACCGGCCGGAGCCATTGGCCGGCCTTGCAGGTAATCGAAGGTGACCTGGTCGGGCGCCACCATGCCGGCGCGGGCGCCGCATTCGATGGACATGTTGCACATGGTCATGCGGCTCTCCATGTCCATGGCGCGGACGGTCGAGCCGAAGTATTCGATCACCGAGCCGGTGCCGCCGCCTACCCCGATCGAGCCGATCACGTGCAGGATCACGTCCTTGGCGGTCACGCCCTGCTGCAACTCACCATCGATGCGGATGCCCAGGGTGTTCGGCTTGCTCTGCAGCAGGCACTGCGTGGCCAGCACGTGGCCGACCTCGGTGGTGCCGATGCCGAAGGCCAGCGCGCCGAAGGCACCGTGCGTCGCGGTGTGGCTGTCGCCGCAGACAATGGTCATGCCGGGCTGAGTGGCGCCCATCTCGGGGCCCATCACGTGGACGATGCCCCGGTTCGGGCTATCCCAGCTGTGCAGTTCGATGCCGTGTTCCGCGCAGTTCACGTGCAGCAGATCGACCTGTGCCTTGGCCTGTTCAGTCGCGTAGTGGCGGATACCAGCGGCGTCCGGGGGCGTGGTCGGTGTCGAGTGGTCGATAGTGGCCAGGCAACGGTCGGTGCGGCGTACCTTCAGCCCGCGGCGCCTCAGTTCATCGAAGGCCTGCGGCGAGGTCACCTCGTGCAGCAGCTGCAGGTCGATGTACAGGATCGCCGGCGTATCGGCGGTTTCCTCGCGCACGACGTGGCGCTGCCAGACCTTTTCGAACAGGGTTG
>JAPHSB010000343.1 GCA_026193295.1 Lysobacterales bacterium | reverse complement strand
CTGGTGTCGCTGATGTTGCCTTATTCGATCACCTTCCTGATCGGCTGGTCGATCATGTTCGTCGTGTGGCTGATGCTGGGCTGGCCGGTCGGGCCCGGCTCACCGACGTCGCTTACCGTGTCGGGCGGCTGAATCCTCATCAGTCTTTTTGCCTTGTCGAAACGGGAACACCGCCTTGGCCGGAATGATCTTCGCTTGGTGGCCGTGCCACTGCGCGACTCTAGCCCAGCAATGTGACGTGGCGCGCGCTTCAAAGGCGACCAGAGTGGGACGCTGGTTACCCCAGCTCGGTGAACTAGCGACGAGTAAAAGCACTGTTACGTAGCTCCCGGTTGGACGGAGACAAAACAGATACCTGGATAACATTCTTTGCCAAGTCGACCCCAATTACGTTCAACTTGTTCATGTATGCACTCCTTCGTGAGCATTTTGGTCAACACTCAACCTGTGTGGCCAGGTAGGAGGAGTCCATACATTGGGTCGGAAGCAGCCCATTAGCCACACAGTGAGACTATCTCCGGTATTGGGCAGAAAGCAGAACACCCCTGGATGTGAATCTCAGGGGCGATTGGTTCCGTTATGGGCCAGGAGCGAATTTCTATGTTGAAAAAGTCTAGTCATGGACTTCAGCCTTTGCGGGGGACCTTACGATCTGATCGAGTACAAGATCTCGAACTTCCTCCCCCACTGAACTGGCGCTGATCACGTTGGAATTGCAGAAGGCAACTATCGAAGTCTGATGCTCCGGAAAACGGGCGTAATACGTGGTGAAACCCACCCATGATCCGGTGTGGGAAATTTGCTTCAGGCTGCGGTAAATACCAACATTCTGCCCCCACGCATATTCACCGCTGACGCTGTAAGGTTGCTCCATCAGGCTGACGAAAGCATCGCCGCTGTTGCCCAGGACATTGTGATAAAAATTTTGATCCCATTTGAACCAGTCATCCAGGTTGGTATAGACGCCGCCGTCGCCGACCCAGCTGAGATTAGTCATGTAGATGGTGTAAGTGCCATCGTCACGACGTGTATAACCATCAACGCGATTTTTAACCACGTCATTCACTTCGTCATTGAAGAAGCTGTCATCCATGCCTAATTCAGTGAAGATGTTTACGCTTGCATAGGTCCGCAGTGACTGCCCCGAAACGGCCTCCACGATTTGCGACAGCAGGAAATAGGCCGTGTTTGAATAGGCAAACTCAGTTTCCGGTGGCGCGAACAGGGGAATGGTTTTGACCCGATCATAGAACTCCGCAATGCTCAAATAATCCTCATTACCCAGCCGCAGGTCTTTACCGTCCGCCGTCTTCATCGCCGGCAATGGTTCTTCGTCGTAATCGGGTATACCGCTGACATGATGGATCATCTGGCGGATGGTAACCTTGTACCCATAGTCCACCAGATCCGGCAGATAGATGTGGATGTCTGCGTCCAGGTCAACTTTGCCCTGTTCGGCCAGCAAGGCGATTGCGGCGGCTGTAAACTGCTTTGAAAGCGAGCCCATGCGAAAAACCGACTGGCTGGTAATCGGAATATCATGCTCCAGATTGGCCATTCCATAGCTTTTGCGCAAAGCCCACTGACCCCCTTCGATGATGCCGACCGCGCATCCCGGTGTCGTATTGTCGATGCCCTTGCCGGCAAAAATGGCGCCGACTTCCTGCGCCAGTTTTTCGTGGTCCAGGACCGGTGCAGCGGCAACGGGTACGGTGGCACAGCAAACAATGACGAAGGCCATTAGATTTCGTGAAAACATTTTCTGATCACCCCTTGAGATTCGCGGATAAGTCCGCTCCTGCATAAAGACCGTGCATCTCTCTAAGCGCAGTGAGTATTAACCAACTATTCAGGCATTCCGACAAGTTTTGTGGATGGGGTAAGCATTGTGGATGGGGTAAGCATTGTGGATGGGGTCGGACCTGCTTATCTGACTGATACGCCTATTTTTTCAAAATCATGTGGCCAGACTACAGCGCTTAAAGCACTGTTTAGGGGGCAAAAATGGCACCACTAACCAAAGCCCGGATCATGACCAAGCCGCTAAATGGAAGATTTCGGAACCGAAATGGGCCGTTTAAGCTCAAGAGTATCGCCGAAACGATTTAGAACAGTCGAAATAACAGCAAGTTGGGTTGGTCCGACCCGGCTCTAGAAAAGAAAGGGCTCCTCAGTAAATCCCCGGAATCAACCGATAGAGCACGCGCCGTGCATAGTCTCGATAGCCCGGCAACTCTTCCTGTAGAGTCTGGTCTTCCAGTGCAGTTCTGATAACCGCGATGATCAACGCCACCGCCGCCGGAACAAGTGTCCACACCGAGCCCAGGGCCAGCACAATGCCCGGCAGTGGCGGAATATTCCCGGCATAGCCCGGATGCCGCACAATCCGGTATGGGCCACTGTCACAAACCACATGCCCTCTGTCCGTGTCGATACGTACAGTGCTGAAGAAAAAGCGGTTCTCTACCAATGCCCACGAAGCGAAAGCGTATCCGAGCGAGATCAAGATGAAGCCGAGCACGTTGAGCCATAGCGGAAATGCGGGTGACCAGCCATAGCGGTGATCCAGTCCGGCCACAATGACCAGTGGGAAACTCACACTCAGCGCCATCAGTGGAGCAAGCACTTTGTCCCAAGCCTTTGAGCTTTTGGTCTTTTCAATATTTTGTCGTTCGGCCAAGAAACCCGGATGGCGCCGTTCCGCCCAAATACGCCCCCCTATGCCAGCGGCAACGATCAGCAGCGAATAAAGCCACGCCTGCCACCAACCGAGGTCCCCTCCGCATAGCAAGAGAACGAGTGGTATCAAGAGATACACCACAACTAAAGCGATCCACTGGCGAGTGGACGCTGTTTGAACCGCCTTTTGACTATCTGGCTTCGATACCATACTGTTCCCTCAAACCACTGAGCAGTCCGAGTGATTTCTTGCTGCGTGCCAAACCTACCCGGTATCCATGTTGGCGCATCTTGGGTTTGTTCTGCTTCGGGTCGTTAGCTGCCCCAATTGCCTTTTCAGTGACTGGTTGCGGTGTTGAGCGATAAGCAGAACTCCCCCGGAGTTCAAACGCAGGGGAGTTCGGTTCTCAGTTTGGCCAGGAAAAACCGTTACCCTCTCTGTAAAGAGAGCACGTCGTTCGACTACCTCAGCATCGACCACAGGTAGCTGTACTGCATAGTCGTAATTTCCGCCCTCTGACGGTTGGTCGAACCGGCTCCGTGCCCACCTTCGATGTTCTCGAAGTAGTAGACCGGGTGCCCCATCTCCTCCATCCGGGCCACCATCTTGCGAGCGTGGCCGGGATGGACCCGGTCGTCGCGCGTATTGGTCCAGAAGAACACCTTGGGGTAATCGACGTCCGGCTTGACCAGTTGGTACGGCGACCAGGTCTGGATGAACTCCCAGTCCTCGGGAACGTCCGGATTGCCGTATTCGGCCATCCAGCTCGCTCCGGCCAGGAGCTTGTTGAAGCGCTTCATGTCCAGGAGAGGGACCTGGCAGACCACTGCCTTGAACAGGTCGGGGCGCATGGTGAACGCACCGCCGACGAGGAGCCCGCCCTGCGATCCCCCCATGATGCCCAGGTGCTCCGGCGAGGTGACCCTGGTGGCGATCAGGTCCTCGGCCACGGCGATGAAGTCTTCGAAGGACTTGATCCGGTTCTCGCGCAGCGCGGCCTCGTGCCATCGGGGGCCGAATTCGCCGCCTCCCCGCAGGTTGGCCAGCACGAAGACCCCGCCCCGTTCGAGCCACGAGGCGCCGACGGTGGCGGAGTAGCTCGGGTCCATGGCGACTTCGAACCCGCCGTATCCGTAGAGCAGGGTCGGGGCTTTACCGTTGGCCTGGAATCCCTTGGGCGTTACGCGGAAATACGGAATCCTGGTTCCATCCTTCGATGTAGCCTCGTGCTGCGAGACCTTCATGCCCCCGGCGTCGAAAAAGGCCGGCAGCGACCGCAACTTCCGGGATTGTCCGCCTTCGACCAGGAATAGTGATCCCGGAGTCAGGAAATCCTCGTAGGTCAGGAAGAAGTCATCCGTGTCGACCGACGTGCTCGTCACGCCGACGCTGCCGAGGCCCGGCAATCCGATTTCCTCCTTGGTCCATTCGCCGCCTTCAAAGCCCATGCGGTAGAGGCGCGAGTGAACGTTGTCGAGCGTGCTCATGAGAAGCCGGTCGCGGGTCGCCGCTACGTCGGCAAGCGAGACCTTGTCCGAGGGTTCGAACAGCATACGGAATTCCTGCCCTCCCTTCATCATGTCGTCCAGGTTGCCGGCGAGGAGCGCACCTTGGGGGTACGTGCGCCTCCCGGCCGTCCAGTCGCTACGCAGAGAAAACAGGAGCTGGCCCTTGAAGATTCCCTGGAATTCCGCGTCCAGGGGGATGGGCAACCGCTCCAGCTTGTCTCCCATCTGCAAGTAGACGTCGGCCTTGAAGAACTCAGGAGCGCGGATAACCAGGGAGTAGACGCGCTCCGGTGTTTCGATAGCGAGGGGAAAGGCGTAGACGTCATCTGCGCGGGCCGTAAAGACCGTCCGGGCTTCGGTGAGCGGCGTGCCTCGCTTCCACTCTTTCACAACCAGTGGGTAGCCGGAGGTGCTCATGGAACCTTCGCCGAAGTCAGAGGCAATCCACAGCGTGTTCTCGTCCTTCCAAATCGCGTCCTGCTTGGCCACCGGGACGTAGAAACCGTCTTTCACGAAGCCCTTGCCCACGAGATCGAACTCCCGCATCTCGACGGCATCACCTCCCCCCGAGGAGAGCGAGATCATGGCCCGACGGTAGTCCGGAGGGAGCGCTGTACGTCCCTTGTACACCCAAGGGGTTCCCTCGGCTTCGGACAGGGCGTCGATGTCGAGCACGGTCTCCCAGTCCGGTTTTTCCGTTCTATAGCTCGCGAGGGAGGTTCGACGGAGAATCCCACGCTCATGCTCGGCGTCCTGCCAGAAGTTGAAGATATAGCGCCCTTCCTGGGTCGGAGTCGGGATGCGCTCCTGCGAGTCCAGGATCTCGAGATTCCGCTTCAGAATGGAACTGTACTCGGGAACCGCGGAGAGCTCCCGGGTGGAGACGTCATTCTGCGCCTTCACCCATTCCATTGCCCGGGCTCCGTCGATCTCCTCCAGCCAGAGGTATGGATCGTCGTCCGCAGCAAACACGACGGGAACCACCGATCCGAGCAGGATCGCTACCATACAACTAATCCGCAGCATGCAATGTCTCCTTGGTTCGGAATGACCATGGGGTCATGATTCTAGCACCTCGTGCGCGAGGGCAATCGCGCACAGCTTACCGCGGCAACGGGGACCGTTCTCGACGTTGATGGCGAAAATTCACTTGAGGCGCTGCAGTTGCATCGCCGGCAATGATCCATGGCCGCATTGGGCCGCAAGCAGAAGCAATTTGCTCATCCAAACCAAGCTCCGCTTCCCGCTACGAAGCGAAACCCGAATCAACAGGTTTCTGAGGCGCAGTTGGTTCGGCTTGCGGGCATAAACAGAAATCAAAACGTGCAGGTCTCTGATTGAGGACTGTACATTTGGCGGGGAAGCTTACGAGCTGATCCGGTATGAGCCGGTGATAGCGGGTCGCCCGCAGATGCAGATATGCGGTACCAATCTGCCTGGTCAGCAGCGCTTGTCACGACTCCCTTGATGGTCCGTGTCGTTGAGTTCAATGACAGATCATCAGCTTCAGCCATTGCGTTGTTGGGTGTCTGTTCTAAAGGCGTGACGGATTCGGCCACGGTCAGCGATAACGCTCCCATCTCGTTTGGAGCCGTTCCGCGTGGAATCTCGCGCGATTTTCCAGGGCCTGTCAGCCGGTAGTCGGCCGTATCGTCCGCTGCCATGCATCGTTTTTATCTTGATGTTCCGATGCTGTGCCGACAAGATGTCGGTTCTTTCGGTCTTTGACCGAATCGCGCGGCCGCTTAGAGGAACGTGTTTTTTGAATCCACGAAACCTGCTCTCGACCCGAAACGGGCGCTTCCTGACGTTTGGCATCCTGTACATATCCGAGGGCATTCCCTATGGCTTCACCTCGGTGGCGATGGTCGCCTTCATGCGCCAGCAGGGTGTCTCTTTGGAACTGATCGGCACTTTTGTTGCCGCGCTGTTCCTGCCCTGGGCTTTCAAGTGGGCCTGGGCGCCGTTGATCGACCTGATCCGGCTGGATCGCCTGGGCGGGCGCCGGGCCTGGATCATCTTTTGCACGGTCATGATGATCGGCACGTTGATGGTCACGGCGAGCATCGATTTCAAGGAACACTTCGTCCTGCTGCTGGCGATGGTCGTCATCAACAACCTGTTCTGCGCCACCCAGGACGTGGCGATCGATTCGCTGGCGGTGAGCACGCTAAAAGTCAACGAGCGCGGCCGCGGCAATGGATTCATGTTCGCCGGGCAGTACTTCGGCATCATGCTGGGCGGCGGAGTAGCGGTGTTTGTTTCCGGCCTCTTCGGTTTCAAAATAGCTCTGGCCTACATCAGCGGCTTACTGTTCCTCAATCTCCTGTTCGTTCTTTTCTTCGTTCGCGACCCGCACGCCAATCCGCAGGCCGAGCACCAGGGCCACTGGATCCGGAAACTGGCCAGGTCGATGGTGAACTTCGTTAGGGAGGTTTATGCAAGCTTCTGGAAGTCAGGTAGCGGGCCGATCATCGGTGTGGCTTTCGCGCTGCTGCCCATAGGCGCGATGGCGCTGGCCTATGCCCTGCTGGCCACGCTACAGGTCGACTACGGACTCAATACAACCCAGATAGCGAGCCTGCAGATCTACAACACCGTGGCTTCTTCGGTGGGCTGCCTGCTGGGAGGCGTCATCGGTGACCGCTTTGGAATCAAGAAAACCGTGGCCGTCGCGTACTTGCTCACGGCAATGCCCACTCTGCTGATGGGCATGCTCATTTCAGGCCTTGGCCTGCAAGCCATTCCCCAGGGAACGTTTTACTCGATCATCATCGTTCATGGCTTGTTCTTCGGCATGGCCTTTGGGGTGCGCAATGCCATATTCATGGGCATGACCAACCCAGCCGTGGCCGCCACCCAGTTCACTGCGTTCATGGGCCTGTCTAACCTGGCCATCAGCCTTGCCAATTACTGGCAGGGCGTGGTCGCCGAACGAATCGATTATGCGACCGTGTTTTACCTGGACGCCCTGTTCGCCGTTCTCGTTATTCTCGTCATCCCGTTCCTGCGCGGGCGTGAGGCTCATCCGGCCGAGAGGCGTCCGCCGGTTGTCAGCGAATTGCCGGCTGTTGCCGGGGTGCAGGATTGATGCCCGGTATCCTGGGTTCGGAGCGCTGAGAAAGATGTTCTTAATCTGTCCGTTTACTTTGATCCCATGACTCTCACAGTCGGCGAATAGGAATTATTGACCACCCCTTCAGGCATTTCGACAAGTATCGGGGGTTGTTTCTGACCGCAGATGCGACTCTGGCGTTCCCTCAATCGTCGAAATCTTCGACGTCAAGATAATTGTACGCACTCCCAACCACCTGCGATGACTAAATTCCCGCACCACAGCCGAACCCGCCCTTGGGCTAAACGAGTAACCATATGGGGGTTGTTTTTGCTTTCTGAATGTTCCGAGTTGGGTCGCTAGCTGCCCTTAGCCCATTCTACAAACGATTGACCGTTTTCGCTTGGATAGCGGTACATAATCATGGCTCGAATTGATAAACGCGGAGTTCTGCTTCCGGCCGAGGCTGTGTGAAAACTCTTGGGCTGTTCACTGCCTGAGATGATGTTCAAACAGCCAATGAAATTGCGTTGAAGGGGTGCTGGTCACATAACGG
>JAPHSB010000032.1 GCA_026193295.1 Lysobacterales bacterium | reverse complement strand
TGGACTTGCCGCAACCGGATTCACCGACCAGGGCCAGCACTTCACCGGCCAGCAGGTCGAAGCTGACGCCATCCACCACGTTGGTGGAACTTGCGCGGCCCCCGCCCAGGGTGACGCTCAGCTCGCGCACGGAGAGGATTGGCGTGCTCATTGGGCGACGGCCTGCTTCGGGTCGAAAGCGTCCTGCAGGGCGTCGACCAGCAGGTTGAACCCCATCAACAGCGCGAACAGCATCAGCGATGCGGCGAGGAAGTTGTTGAAGTGGCCGGCGAGCACTTCCTGCGTGCTTTCCGCCAGCATCAGGCCCCAGCTGACCCCGTGCTGCACGCCGAGCCCCAGGAAGCTTAGGATGACCTCGGTCTTGATGGCGGCGACGAAGGCCAGGCTGGCTTGCACGAGCAGGATGTGCGCGGTGTTCGGCAACACGTGGCGCAGCACGATCAGTGTATCCGGGAGGCCGATCGCCCGTGCTGCCAGGACGAACTCACGCGTTTTGATCTTCATGACTTCGGCGCGCACCAGGCGGCCGGTCCCGGTCCAGAAGGTAGCGACCATCGCCAGGTGCATGGCCCAGGGCTTGCCCTGCAGGGCATAGGCCACCGCCGCGACGAACAGGTAGAAAGGAATGGAATCCAGTACGCCCTTGAGCCACAGCACCGAGCCGTCGACCCAGCTGTGGCTGTGCCAGCCGGCCAGCGCGCCCAGCACGGCCCCCAGCATCGTCGATAACACCGCCACCACCAGTCCGATTTCGAACGCCGTGCGCACGCTGTAAACCGCACGCTCGAAGACATCCTGGCCCAGCACATTGGTGCCAAACCAGAATTGCGGACCCGCCGGCTCCCAGCGCCCGCCTTCCGCGGCGGCCCAGTCCTGGCCGATCAGGCCGAACCAGCCAGCCAGCGCGAGCAGCAGAAAGAACACGACAATAACCAGGCCGATGACGCCTGCCGGGTCGGCGCGGAGACGCGTCCACAGTTGCAGGCCCGCCGGCATCACGCCACCCTCGGATCGACCAGCCGGTACAGCAAGTCGGCGGTCACCTGGATTACCACGAAGGCCACCGCGGTCAGCGCCACGACCGCCTTCAGCACGGGCTGGTCACCATTGGTGATCGCCTCGAAGGTGACTTTCCCCACGCCCGGAATGCCGAAATAGCTCTCGATCAGCAGGCTGCCCGATATCACAACCAGCGGAATCGAAAACAGGATACGCGTGATGATCGGCACCAGGCCATTCTTGAGCACGTGCTTCCACATGATGGTCATCGGCGAGGCGCCGAAAGCCTGCGCGGTCCGGATGTGGTCCTTGCCGAACTCGTCGACGAACACTGCGCGGTAGAAGCGCGTGTTGTAGCCCAGCGTGACGACCAACAGCGCGATCGTCGGAACCGTTACATAGCGCAGGTAGGACGGCAAATCGGTGACCTGCCAGCCCCGCACCGGGAACAGGTTCAGACCGTGTGGGGTGCTCAGCAGCACCTGCAGCGCGATGATGATGATCAGGAAGCTCAGGCTCATGCCGGTGATCGACAGGCCGGAGATCAGGCGGTCGCTCCACCGGCCGCGCCGTTGTGCCGCCTTCAGCCCCAGTGCAATGCCCAGCAGATTGCCCAGCAGGAAACCGGGCAGCATCAGGGCCAATGTTACCGGGACACTCCGGGCCAGCATGCTGCCTACCCGTTCTCCGGAAGAGTTCGACGACCCCAGGTCGAGGGTTGCCAATTGCACGAGGAAGTCCGCGTACCGCTTCAAAAAGGGCTGGTCGTAACCCAGCTCGTGCCGGACCTCGGCGATCTGCTCCACCGTGGCGTTCTTGCCAAGCAGCGTATAGCTCTGATCCGGGCCAAACCAGACCATCAGCAGAAAGCTGATGAAGGTGACGCCCAGGACCAGCAGTATTCCGTGCAGAAGCGTGCGCAGCGGGTACGCCATGCTATGGCACGCTTTCCGGGCCCGCCGCGGCCGGGGTCACGTCGGCAAAGCGGAAAAAATAGCCGCCCACGAAGGAGCGATCGGGCAGCAGGGCGTGATCGCGCCGCCACAGCAGGATCAGTTTCCGCGATATGCCGCTGATCGTGGCGCAGTCGTCGATAACGATGCGGCTCATGTTGCGATACATGGCGGTGCGCAGGGGCGAAGGCTGCATCGTGGCGCTTGCGCGATAGAGCCGGTTGAATTCCTCGTTGTCGTAGTTCGCGCTGTTGGAGCCGGGAGATGCATTCGGGCCGAAAAAAAGCTGAATCGTATTCTCGGCGTCCGGGTAGTCCATGGTCCAGCCGGTGGTGACCAGCATGACCTCGCGATTGAGGTATGCCCGCGCGTAATCGCCATACGTGGCATAGGTCAGGGCGCGAATCTTGTCTGCCGGATAACCGATGTCCGCCATGAAGCTGCGGAACTGCTCGAACATCTGCCGTTCCGTGACGCTCGACGTGAAGCCGTATTCCAGTACCGGCAGATTGCCCGCATTCCAGCCGTGACTGCTCAAAAGCCCGCGCGCTCCGTCGAGATCACGGGTCACCGCCGCACGGTCTTGCTCCGGGTCGAATTCCGGCGCGGCGGGCGGAATGATGCCGGGGAAAACCTGGCCAATGCCGTAATAGAATATTTCGTTCCGCTTCGGCCAATCGAAGGCCTTGACGATGGCACAGCGCAGTGCCCGGTTGCGCGCATCCTGGTCCGGGTCGGGATGGTAGCCGATGCGCTGGTCGTCCATGTTGAAGTCGGTGTGAACGAATCCGGACTCCAGATTGGCGGCAAGGTGAAATCGCTGCGCCAGCGCCGGCCGCAGTTGCGGCGGATCCCGTGATTCCAGCACCTGGTCGAACTGGGTCACGGGCACCTTGACGAAATCCAGTTCGCCGGCGTTGAACGCGTTCCAGCGCGCGGCGTCCTCGGCGATGAACTCCACCTCGATGCGGTCGACGAAGGGCGGAGTCCGGCCTTCCAGCCGCTCC
>JAPHSB010000449.1 GCA_026193295.1 Lysobacterales bacterium | reverse complement strand
CCAGACAGCTTATATGGCTCATTTTGCGCCCCAGGGCATTGGCGCCGATCTGATCGCCACCCTGCACGGTTTCTCCCGCGAAGACGTCGATTCCTACGCGGTGACCAGTCAGCAGCGCGCGGCGCACGCCTGGAAAAACGGCTACTTCAGCAAGTCTGTTCTCCCTATCCTCGATCACGTCGGTGACGTCGTGCTGGATCATGACGAAACCGTGCGCGGCGATGCCAGCCTGGAAAGCCTGGGCGCCCTGAACCCGGCCTTTGCAATGATGGGCGACCAGGCAGGCTTCGATGATGTCGTGATTCAGAAATATCCGGAAGTCGAAGCCATCAACCACGTACACACGGCCGGCAACTCCAGCGGCATCGTGGACGGCGCGGCAGCAGTCCTGCTCGGCAGTGCAGAAGCCGGCAAACTGATGGGGCTGAAACCCCGGGCCCGAATCCGCTCGTTCGCATCCATCGGCAGTGAACCCAGCATCATGCTGACCGGTCCGGCTCCGGCCTCGCTGAAAGCCCTGAAGCTGGCCGGCATGAATACGACGGATATTGACCTCTATGAACTGAATGAAGCCTTTGCGTCGGTGGTTCTGCTGTACATGAAGCTGCTGGACATTCCGCACGACAGGATCAACGTGAATGGAGGCGCGATCGCCATGGGCCATCCACTGGGCGCAACGGGTGCTGTCGTGCTCGGCACGCTACTGGATGAAATGGAGCGCCGCGACCTGTCTACGGGCCTGGTGTCGCTTTGTATCGGCGCCGGCATGGGCACCGCCACCATCATCGAACGCGTATAAAGGAATCCGATCATGAGTAACACCATCAATTACACCGTTGATGCGGACGGCATCGCCCTGCTGACTTTCGACCTGCCCGGCAAGTCGATGAACGTGCTGACGCCCGAATTGATGCAGGAACTGGACGCCCTGGTAAAACAGGCTGCGGCGGACGACGCCGTCAAGGGCCTCGTCCTCACTTCCGGCAAGGCCGCCTTCATCGCCGGCGCCGACATCAAGGACATGGTGACGGCCTATGACCGCGGCGTCACACCGCGGGAAGGCTACGAATTCAGTTACGCCCTCAATCGTACGCTGCGCAACATGGAGACCTGCGGCAAGCCGGTCGCCGCGGCGATCAACGGCCTGGCCCTGGGGGGCGGGCTCGAGGTCTGCCTGGCGTGCCATTACCGTGTGCTGGCCGATCACCCGAAAGCCGTGCTCGGCTTTCCCGAGGTCAATATCGGCCTGCTGCCGGGCGCCGGTGGCACGCAGCGCACACCGCGACTGATCGGTTTCCGCAATGCCGCGACCATGGTCCTGCAGTGCCGCAATCAGAAGCCGCAGCAGGCCCTGGAAATGGGCCTGGTGCAAGAGCTCGCCCCGGCCGACCAGGTCGTCGATCGAGCCCGCCGCTGGGTCCTGGAAGAAGGCGACCCGATCGCGCCATGGGACAAGAAAGGGTTCAAGATTCCGCACGGCGGCCTGATGAGTCCGGGTACTGCCCAGACCTTCATGGTCGGCAATGCCCTGCTGGCAAAGAACACCCGGCACAATTACCCGGCTCCGATAGCCGCGCAGTCGGCCATGTTCGAGGGCTGCGCCACGTCCTTCGACGATGGCCTGAAGATCGAGTCGCAGTATTTCGGCACCCTGCTGGCCGGCCCGGTGGCGCGCAACATGATGCGCTCGCTGTTCGTCAACAAAGGCAAGGCCGACAAGCTGGCGCGGCGGCCGGAAGGCGTCGAAAAGTCGCAGGTCAGGAAACTCGGCATTCTCGGCGCCGGCATGATGGGGGCCGGTATCGCCTACGTATCCGCACAGGCCGGCATCGAGGTAGTGCTGCTGGACACGAGCCAGGAGGCCGCCGAAAAGGGCAAGGCATACTCGGAAGGCCTGTTGAAAAAGGCCATGGAGCGCGGCAAGACCACGGAAGAAAAGGCCGCCGCCCTGCTCGGCCTGATCAAGCCGACCACCAGCTACCACGACCTGGCCGGTTGCGACCTGGTGATCGAGGCCGTGTTCGAGAGCGTCAAGATCAAGGCGGACGTCACCGCCAAGACCGAGGCCGTGGTGCCGGAGTCCTGCATTTTCGCCAGCAACACGTCCACCCTGCCGATCACCGGACTGGCCGAGGCCTCGGAGCGGCCGGAACAGTTTATTGGCCTGCACTTCTTTTCGCCGGTGGACAAGATGCCGTTGGTCGAGGTCATCCTCGGCAAGAAGACCAACGACGAGGCCATCGCGCGCAGCCTGGACTACATCCAGCAGATCCGCAAGACCCCGATCGTGGTCAACGATAGCCGCGGCTTCTACACCAGCCGCGTGTTCAGCACCTTCACGGCCGAGGGCATCTCCATGCTGGCCGAGGGCGTCAATCCTGCCCTGATCGAGAATGTCTCGAAAATGACCGGCATGCCGGTCGGCGCGCTGGCGGTCACCGATGAAGTGACGCTGGAACTGGCTCACAAGATCGGCAAGGAAACCGCCGCCGCGCTTGGCCGCGACTACCCTGCCGACCTCAGCCAGGAGGTAATCCAGAAGATGGTCGAGGACCTGGACCGTAAGGGCAAGCGTTTCGGCAAGGGATTTTATGACTATCCCAAAGACGCAAAGAAGCACCTGTGGGCCGGCCTGGCCGAGCACTTCCCGGTGGCGGATACGCAGCCGGAAGTCAGCGAATTGAAGAAACGTTTTCTGACCATCCAGGCATTGGAAACCGCCCGCTGTGTCGAGGAAGGTGTCCTGATGCACGCCGAGGATGCTGATATCGGCTCGATCTTTGGCTGGGGGTTCCCGCCCTACACCGGCGGCACCCTCTCCTATATCGATACGATCGGCATCCGCGAATTCGTCGCGGAATGCGACCGCATGGCCGCTGCCTACGGTGAACGCTTCAAGGCATCCGCCTGGCTGCGAGAGCGGGCGGAAAGCGGGCAGGATTTCTATGCCTGACGGGGCGCGAGGCCGCGCAAGGACAAGCTCATGAAACGACTGATTTTCGATGAAGATCACGAGATGTTCCGTGACTCGGTACGCCGCTTCATGCAAGCCGAGATCGGCCCGCAAGTCGAGCGCTGGCGCGAAGCCGGCATCTGCGACAAAGACGCGTTCCGCAAGGCCGGCGAACAGGGCCTGTTGTGCATGTGGGCTGACGAGAAATACGGCGGCCTGGGCATTGAAGACTTCCGCTTCGAGCAGATCGTGATCGAGGAAACCATGCGCCACGGCGACCTCGGCTTCTTCATCACGCTGCACAGCCGCCTGGTCGGGCCCTACATCGGCCACCTGGCCAGTGAGCCGCTGAAAGGGAGGCTGCTGCCGAAATGCATCAGCGGCGAGACCATCCTGGGCATCGCGATGACCGAGCCGGGCGCCGGCAGCGACCTCGCCGGCATCAAGTCGCGGGCTGTGCGTGACGGTGACGACTGGATCATCAACGGCTCCAAGACCTATATCTCCAACGGCATCAATGGCGGCGCCTTCGTGGTGGCCGCCCGCAGCGTGCCGGACAAGCCCCACGGCATTGGCCTGTTCGTAGTTGAAGAGGACATGGAAGGATTCAGCCGCGGCCGCAACCTGGCGAAGATGGGCCTGAAGTCACAGGACACGGCCGAGCTGTTCTTCGAGAATGTGCGGGTGCCCGCCGAGAACGTGCTGGGTGATCCGCAGAGGGGCTTTTACAGCCTGATGCGTTTCCTGGCCGAGGAGCGGCTGATCAGCGCCTGCCAGGCCGTGGCCCACGGCCAGATCGCCTTCGATCTCACGATGGACTACATCCTGGAGCGCAAGGCCTTCGGCAGGCCCATCGGCGCGTTCCAGAACAGCCGCTTCAAGATGGCCGAGATGCGCACCGCGCTCGATGTGACGCAAACATTCATAGACCAACTGGTGATGCTGCACAACGCGGGCGAGCTGAGCGCGGATCTCGCGGCGGAAGCCAAGTACTACGCCACCGAGGTCGAGGCGCGGGTGATGGACGAATGCGTGCAGCTGCACGGCGGCGCCGGCTACATGAGCGAATACCGCATCTCGCACATGTTCACCGATGCGCGGGTCTCACGCATCTACGCCGGCAGCACCGAGATCATGAAGGAGATCATCGCCCGCAGCATCGGGCTGGACGAGCGCAAGCTGACGAAGGGCTAGGCAACCCGGGCAACCGGCGCTCACGAGTGCAGCGTGAAAACCGGCACGTCTTTTTTCAGCAGCAGTTCGTGGGTCACGCCACCCAATATGCGCTCACGCAGATGACCGCGTGAGTAAGCGCCCATTATCAACAGGTCGCAATTCGCCGCTTTGTAGGTGCCGAGAATTTCGCCCACCGCGTCGCGGCCCTGCCGGTGGTGGATTTGCGATTCTATGCCCCAGTGCAGCAGGTAGTTGCGGGCGTGGGCCATTTTCGGTCCCGGCATCGACTCTTTGCCGCAGCAGACGATATGCACCCGCTCGGCACGCGCGAGCAGCGGCAACGCGGCCGCCGTTGCCGTTGCCGCGTTCAGCCCCTGGTTCCAGGCGATCAGAATACGTCGCCCCGTGTGCGCCCGGGGTTTCTGCGGCAACACCAACAGCGGACGGCCGCTGCGCAACAGCGCCGCCAGCATAAAGGCCCGCGCCGGGCCGGAGCCACGCACCCGCGGTCGCGACACGACGATGCAGTCCGCCGTCGGCCCGATGATGCTGAACAGCTTTTCCGGGGTCCCGACCATTTCGTTCCAGAACGCAAGCGCATGTCCGGCGATCCGGGGCTTACGGGCGATCGGAATGCCATGCTGCTGAGCCATGGCGCGGAACAGATGCTGCGCGTGCCTGCTGTTTAGCCTGACCTCGGCTTCCGAACTGGGCGGTAACCCGCCTTCCTCCAGCACGATCGACAGGTGTGCGCCCTGATCTGCGTGGTGTTCCTCTCGGTGCGGCCGCAGGTGATAACCCACGATGTTGGCGGAAAGCTCGTTGGCCAGACGGAATGCAGACTCCAGCGCGATCCTGCATTCAGGGCGGTCGGCAACTGGTACCATTATGACTTTCATGCCCGATACTCCGTGCAGGCCCGGCACCGTGGCAGGGGCACCGTGGCGGAGTTCCATTATAGCTAGGGCGGCATGTACTCCCCCATTGAATCAGAGGTTTAGCAGATGCAAGTCAAAGAGCGGCATTCCTGGGAAATCCTGCGGGACTACCTGGCGCAGGACGACAGCCCGGGTCTGAACGATTACCTCTCGGCGTTGACAGGCGAAGAAAGCCTGCGCGCCGTGATGCGCCTCGAACCGGAGGAGCAGCAGCTGATCATGGCCAGGCTATCGCCCGAATCGGCGGCCGACTTCATCGAGTACATACCCAACGAGCCCGCCGCCGAACTGCTCGGGGAACTCAGCCCCGAAGTCGCTGCCTCGATCGTCAGTGAAATGGACAGCGACGACCAGGCGGACGTGCTGGCGGAACTCGAAGAGGAGGACCTGGAGGAAATCCTGCGCTACATGGACGAGCGCGAAGCGGGCGAGGCCCGCCAGCTGCTCGCCTACGACGAAGACGTGGCAGGCGGCCTGATGATGACGGAGTACTTCAGTTATCCGAAGGCCTTTCGGACTGGCGCGGTGCTACAGGACCTGGCGCGTCGCGAGGAGGAGTACGAACTTCATAACGTCCACTATATCTACGTCACAGGTCGCGGCAGAAAGCTGCTGGGCGTCGCGCTCATTCGCGACATCGTCTTCGCGGCGCCAGAGATGCGGCTGTCCGAAATCGTGCGGCCCGCGCTAACGGTGCGCGACAAGACCCCGCTCGACGAGCTGGAAAACCTGTTCGACGAAAACAACTTCACGGCGGTGCCGGTGGTGGACGAGGAAGATCGCATGCTGGGCGTGGTGCGTCGCCGGGCCGTGTACGACGCGGTGGCCGAGCGCGCCGAGTCGGACCACATGAAGTCGCAGGGTATCGTGGGCGGCGAGGAACTCCGCTCCATGCCGACCCAGCTGCGCTCCCGCCGCCGCTTGTCCTGGCTGTCCATCAACATCGTACTGAACCTCATTGCCGCCAGTGTCATCGCCCAGTACCAGGACGTGCTCAGCGCCGTCATCGTGCTGGCGGTATTCCTGCCCATCATTTCCGACATGAGCGGCTGTTCCGGCAACCAGGCGGTCGCGGTGAGCATG
>JAPHSB010000322.1 GCA_026193295.1 Lysobacterales bacterium | reverse complement strand
GGTGCTTAGCTCAGTTGGAAGAGCATCGCCCTTACAAGGCGAGGGTCGGCGGTTCGAGCCCGTCAGCACCCACCAGAAATCGCGGAGTGGTAGTTCAGTCGGTTAGAATACCGGCCTGTCACGCCGGGGGTCGCGGGTTCGAGTCCCGTCCACTCCGCCACTATTTGAAGAGGGCGCCGGCAGGGCGCCCTTTTCTTTAGCTGCATGCCGGGCCTGTGAAGCCGGCGCGCATGATACCCACTCAAAAAGACGCAAACAGACATGGTTCTTCAGTCAATACGCGACAGGCTGACCGGCATCATCGCCGTCTTCATCTTCGCCATCCTGATCATTCCTTTTGCCTTCGTGGGTGTGAGTTCCTACTTCACCTCCGACGCCGTCAACGCCGTGGCCGTGGTCAACGACCAGGAGATCACGTCCGCTGAGTTCAACCAGGGTTTCCAGAACTACCGACGCCGCATGCAGTCACAGCTCGGCACGGCATTCGACGCCGAGCAATTCGACCAGCCCATTGTGCGGCGCCAGTATCTGGACCAGATGATTGACGAGGAGTTGCTGGCCCAGGTGTCGCAGGACGCCGGCCTGGCGGTATCCAACGAGCGGCTTGCACAGACTATTCGCGGCGTGCCCGGCTTCGCGGTAGACGGAGAATTCAGCAGCGAGGTGTACCAGGCGAGCCTCGCGGCGCAGGGGATGACCCCGGCGCAGTTCGAGGCGGATGTGCGTTTGTCCATGGTGCTGAACCAGTTCCCGGTGGCCATTGCCAGCAGTGCCATCGCCACCTCCTGGGAGTTGGAGGATTACGCCCGCTTGCAAGCCCAGGAACGGACGTTCAAGGCGGTCCTGGTCCCGGCAGTCGCCGAGCAGGCCGTGGAAAGCGCGGTCGAAGAGGACGTGGAAGCCGCGGTGGCCGCTGAACCGGTTGACGAGGACGCCGTGGTTGCCTGGTACGACGCGCACCAGGCCGAGTACTTTTCAGAGGAAATGGTCGTCATCGAGTACCTGGAACTGGACGCCAGTCGGCTCGGAGGTGCGATCGAGCCGGATGAAGACCTGCTCAAGGCGCGCTTCGAAGAGCAAAAGAACCGATTCATCACGCCGGAATCCCGGCTGGTTTCCCACATCCTGATTGAAGTCAATTCCGACGCACCGCAAGTCGATGTGGACACCGCTCGCCAGGTGGCCGAGGATCTTGCCCGGCGCGCGCGGGAGGGCGAGGATTTTGCCGCACTTGCACGCGAGAATTCGCAGGACATCGGGTCGGCCGCCGAGGGCGGCGACCTCGGCTGGATCGAACCGGGCTACATGGTGCAAGCCTTCGAAGACGCGGCTTACGCCCTGACCCTGGAGCAGCCGATTTCGGAACCCGTGCAAACCGGCTTCGGCTGGCACGTGATTGACTTGCGCGACATCCGGCCCGCCGAGGGCATGTCCTTTGCCGAGGCGCGGGACATCCTGTTGCAGGAATATAGCGCCGAGGCCGATGAGCGCCGCTTCCTGGAACAGGCTGACCGGATGGTCGACATCATCTACGAGGATCCGACGACGTTGTCGGCCGCGGCCGAGGAACTGGGCCTGCAAGTAATGGAAGCCGGTCCGTTCGGGCGCCTGGGCGGGGAGGGCATCGCGGCCAACCCCGAAGTCGTCAGCGCGGCGTTCTCGGACCTGGTGCTGGCCCAGGGCGCGGTCAGCGATCCGGTCGACCTCGATGAGAATCACATCGTCATGGTCCGTTTGAAGGAACACCTGCCCACAGCTTTGATGCCGCTGGAGGAAGTGCGTGACCGCGTGGTCGCCAGCATCCGCCGTCAGCGCGCCCTGGACGCGGCCTCCGCGACAGCGGAGGAACTGATGGCGGCCCTGCAGGCAGGCGGGGAAATCCAGGCACTGGCTGAATCACACGCCCTGGAGCTGGTCGAGGTCGAAGCCGCCACCCGGGACAGCGCGGAGCTCGACGCCACGCTGAGACAGCAAGTGTTCCTGATGGAGGCGCCGGAAGAGGGCGGCCAGGTCACCCAGGTCGTCGAGGTGAGTGACGGCTATGCCGTGGTTCAGCTGGAGGGTGTGACCGACGGAGTCCTGACCGATGAGGACGCACTCCGCACCCAGGCCTACAAGCGGCGTATTGCCAATGCCAGCGCCAGCGAGGAGGCCATGGGCTTCTTGCGGCTGCTGCGGGCGCAGTCGACCATCGAGATTTACGAGGACCGGCTGTAGGAGCGAACATTGTTCGCGATTGTTCCCCAATCAATTCGGTCCCACGTTTGGCCGGCAATCAACGTAGGAGCGGACATTGTCCGCGATCGTTCCCGAATGAATTCGGTCCTACGTTTCCCGAATGAATTCGGTCCTACGTTT
>JAPHSB010000374.1 GCA_026193295.1 Lysobacterales bacterium | reverse complement strand
CGCAGACCTGGAACGGTGAGTGGTGGCAGTACGGTGGCGGCGGCACGGTCTGGGACTCCATGGCCTATGACCCCGAACTGAACCTGCTGTACATCGGTGTCGGCAACGGCTCGCCCTGGAACCAGCAGATCCGCAGCCCGGGCGGCGGCGACAACCTGTTCCTGTCGTCCATCGTCGCGCTCAACCCCGACACCGGCGAGTACGTCTGGCATTACCAGACCACGCCCGGCGAAACCTGGGACTACACCGCCACCCAGCACCTGATACTCGCTGAGCTGGAATTCGATGGCGTGCCGCGCAAAGTGATCATCCAGGCGCCCAAGAACGGTTTCTTCTACGTGCTGGACCGGGAAACGGGCGATCTGGTCTCCGCCGATCCCTATGTCAACATCACCTGGGCCACGCACGTCGACCCGGAGACGGGCCGCCCCGTGGAAGTCGAGGGCGCCCGCTACAAGGAGGGCCCTGCCCTGGTCATCCCCGCGCCCTACGGCGCGCACAACTGGCATCCGATGGCTTTCAGTCCGGACACGGGCCTGATTTACATCCCGGCACAGGACGTTCCCTTCGTCTACGGCACCGACGAAAACTTTGTCTTCACCCCGGGCCTCTGGAATGTCGGGGTCAATGCGCTGTATGCCTCTTTCCCGGAACAAACGCCGGAAGTGCAGGCGCAGCTGGTGGACATGGTCAAGGGCCAGATCATCGCCTGGGATCCGGTCGCACGCCGCGAGGTGTGGCGCGTTCAGCATGCCCTGCCAAGCAATGGCGGCATGTTGGCGACGGCCGGCAACCTGATTTTCCAGGGTAACGCAACCGGCACGTTTGCCGCGTACCGGGCGGATACGGGCGAGCAGCTGTGGTCGACGCCGGCCCAAACGGGTGTGGTGGCGCCCCCGGTTACCTACAC
The DNA here is from genome assembly GCA_026193295.1 of Lysobacterales bacterium. Classification (GTDB taxonomy): domain Bacteria; phylum Pseudomonadota; class Gammaproteobacteria; order Xanthomonadales; family SZUA-36; genus CALKKN01. The sequence goes on along the minus strand of JAPHSB010000374.1, from coordinate 3,223 downwards.
GGTTGACGGCGAACAATACGTCACCGTGCTGGCGGGCTGGGGCGGCGCCTTTCCGCTGTTCGGCGGCGACTTTGCGCACGCCGCCGGGGTGCGCAACAACAGCCGCATCCTCACGTTCAAACTCGGCGCCGGCGGCAGCCTGCCGCCGCTGGAAATGCCGGACCTGGTGCTGGATCCGCCGCCGCGCATCGACGACCCCGAGGCCATTGCGCGGGGCAAGCAGCTGTATTCCGACCGCTGCATGGTATGCCACGGCGATGGCGCGGTGGGTGGCGGGGTCATCCCCGATCTCCGCTACATGGACGCCGCAAAACACCAGGCCTGGCTGGGCGTGGTCATCGGCGGAATGCACCAGCAGAAGGGCATGGTGTCCTTCGCCGGCGCGCTGACGGCCGAGGACGCCACCGACATCCAGGCGTTCGTGATCGAACGCGCGCACCAGTTGCTCGAATCTCAGCAGGTCCCGTGAGAACGCCTTGATTCTGACCACCACGAAAAAACTCGAAAGGGATATCGAACGCGCGTCCAGTTACGAGGACTGGCGGGCGGCAGCCGAAGCCTATGATGCGCATGCCGGCCTCGACCGCTGGAAAATGATGGACCAGTCGCGGCGCTACGACTACGTGTCGATCCGCGTACGGCTGGATCGCCTGCGGGCCATGCGCGCACGCCACGATAACCGGGGCCTGCTGTTCAACCTGAACGAGGGCATCCACGGCAACATGGGTGGCATGGGCCGCTCCTCGCTGTACGAGAAGGCTAAATTCGGCACCAAGCAACTGATCGTCGATTACGTTGACGAAATCGTCTCGGCGCTGGAGCACCTGGCCAGCCCGGAAGTGGACGAAATCAGTATCGACGAAAAGCTGGACTTTTTTCACCGCGCCGACCACTGTTTCGGCCGCAGCGCCTTCATGATGAGCGGCTCGGGCTCCCTGTTCTATTTCCACATCGGCGTGGTGCGCGCCCTGTTGAAGCAGAACCTACTGCCGCCCATCCTGTCCGGTTCGAGCGGCGGATCCTTCGTCGGCAGCCTGCTGAGCACCTACAGCGACGCCGACCTGATCGACCTGCTGGAGCCCGAAAACCTGATCAACAAGGTCGAAGAGATCGTCGGCGACCTCAAGAAACCGTCGCGGTATTCGCCCAGCGTTATGCCGATCGACGCCATTCGCCAGGTCATCGACCACATGATCCCGGATCTGACGTTCCAGGAAGCCCTGGAACGCACCGGTCGCCACCTGAACATCTCGGTCGCCGCCGTCGAAACCCACCAGAAATCCCGGCTGCTCAACGCCATCGCGTCCCCGAATGTCTATATTCGCGAAGCGGTGCTGGCCTCGGGCGCCGTGCCCGGCGTGTACCCGCCCGTCACGCTGGCGGCCAAGAACCATCTCGGCGAGAAGCAAGCCTACCTGCCCTCGCGGAGATGGGTGGACGGCTCCGTCAGTGACGACATGCCGGCCAAGCGCCTGGCCCGGCTGTACGGGGTCAACCACTACATCGTCAGCCAGACCAATCCGCACGTGCTGCCCTTCGTAGCCGACGGCAAGCGCAAGCGGGACCCCGTCTCGTTGTGGAAAGACGCCACCACCAAGACCGCCCGGGCCTGGGTGAATGCCGGCGCGATCACCCTGGAGAAGCCGCTGTCCATGAGTCCGGCGCTGACGCGGATGACCAACCTGTGGCTTTCGGTCATCAACCAGGATTACATCGGCGACATCAATATCCTGCCGTCCAACCGCTACTTCAATCCGCTCCGCCTGTTGGCATTCCTGTCCGAGCAGGAAATCCGGGAACTGGTGATCGCCGGCGAAAAGGCGTCCTGGCCCAAGATCGAGATGATTCGTATCCAGACCCGGATTTCCCGGACCCTCGACCGTATCCTGTCCGGCTATCATCGGGACCATGTCATGCACGTCAAGGGTGCGTTGCGCAAGCGCCCGCGCTGAGTCTATGCCCCACAATTCCAGTCCCCTGAGCTATCCGCTCGGCGCCGCGCCCGAATTGGGCCTGGCCCTGGACGTTGCGCCCGGCGTCAAATGGTTACGACTGCCGCTGCCCTTTCAACTGAACCACATCAACGTGTGGCTGTTGCGTGACGGCGACGGCTGGGCGCTGGTCGATACCGGCTTGTTCACGAACACCACCCGGGAAATCTGGCACCAGGTCCTCGAGCAACACCTGGAGGGCGCCCCGCTCACGCGCGTGCTGGTGACACACTTGCACCCCGACCACGCCGGCTGTGCCGGCTGGCTGGCACGCAAATTCGGCGTCGAACTCTGGATGTCCCGCGACGAGTACCTGCTGTGCCGCGTGCTGGTGGCGGACACCGGCAAACCGGCTCCGCCCGAGGGCCTGCGCTTCTATCGCGACGCCGGCTTCGAGGCCGAGGCGCTGGACCGCTACGCAGAGTATTTCGGAGCCTTTGGGCGGGTCGTTTCACCGCTGCCCGAAGCCTATAGGCGGCTGCGCGACGGCATGACCGTGCAGATTGGCGAGCATTCCTGGGAAGTCGTAGTGGGCCGCGGCCATTCGCCCGAGCACGCCTGCCTGCTCTGCCGCGAATTGAACATCATGATCGCCGGTGACCAGGTTCTGCCGACCATCTCGTCCAATGTCAGCGTCTACCCCACGGAGCCCTCGGCGAATCCGCTGCTATTCTGGTTCGAGTCGCTGGAAAAGCTGCGGCAGGCGCTGCCGCCTGAAGTTCTGGTGCTGCCGGCGCATGGCAAGCCTTTTCTTGGTGTGCAGGCCCGCCTCGCCCAACTGACGGCGGAACACGAGGAAGGGCTTGCCAAACTCAGAACCCTTTGCCGTGAACCGAGGCGCGCGGTTGACGTGTTTCCAGCCCTGTTCAAATCCCCGATTTCGGAGAAAAATCTGATCATGGCCACCGGCGAGGCCATTTCCCACCTCAATTACCTGGTCGAACGCAACGAGATGACCGTCAGGCCGGACGCCGCCGGCGTCAAGTGGTACCGGCTCTGTCAATAAGCTGTCCGGTCCGGGCAAGCCCCGCGGCCGGCGATTCCCCACAATAGGCTCACGCGCACACGGTTCTCTCTCCTACCTCTGTGTGCGAAGGGGGGCAAGGATTTGCCCCCCGCATTTTTTGACCCTCCAGAGCCGGGAGAACTGAAATGAGCCACGACCACAAGCCATCGTCCAGACGCAATGAATCGCGTGAACTGCTGCTGGCCTCGCTGCTGCTGACCCTGTT
>JAPHSB010000136.1 GCA_026193295.1 Lysobacterales bacterium | reverse complement strand
TTCCTGTCCTGGTCCGGCTGCCCGGGCAAGGGCCGGGCCCTGGGCGCCGGCAAGGTCAAATTCACCGGACAGGTGCTGCCGACGGCCAAAAAGGTGACCTACCACCTGGACATCAAGCGGCTGATTGCCCGCAAGCTCAGCATGGTCATCGCCGACGGCAGCATGGCCGTCGACGGGCGCACGATTTATACGGCCGAGGATCTGAAGGTCGGCCTCTTTCTTTCCACCGACAGCTTTTAAAGTAAAGGAGGCCCTCAATGCGACGAGTGGTCGTCACCGGCATGGGCATCGTTTCCTGCCTGGGCAATGACAAGCAAACGGTTACCGAGGCTCTGCGCCACGGCCGATCCGGCATCACGTTCAACGAGACGTTCGCAGAAATGGGTTTGCGCAGTCAGGTCTGCGGCTCGGTCGACATCGACCTCGAAGCGCGCATCGAGCGCAAGGCCCGGCGCTTCATGGGCGATGCCGCAGCCTATGCCTATGTCGCCATGCAGGACGCCGTCACGGACGCCGGCCTCGACGAAACAGTGCTATCAAGCGAACGCACCGGGCTGATCGCCGGGTCGGGCGGCGCCTCCAGCGGCAACATCGTCTGGGGCGCCGACACGCTGCGCGAAAAAGGCGTGCGCCGTGTCGGGCCCTACCTGGTGCCGCGCGCCATGAGCAGCACGGTCTCCGCCTGCCTGGCCACGCACTTCGGCATCCGCGGGCTCAACTACTCCGTCACCTCGGCCTGCGCGACCAGCACCCACTGCATCGGCGTGGCCATGGAACAGATCCAGTGGGGCAAGCAGGACGTGATCTTTGCCGGTGGCGGCGAGGAAGAACACTGGTCGCTGGCCATGATGTTCGACGCCATGGGAGCCATGTCGTCCGGCTACAACGAGACACCAGGCCAGGCCTCGCGCGCTTACGACGCCGGCCGCGACGGCTTCGTGATTGCGGCCGGCGGCGGCATGCTGGTGCTGGAAGAACTGGAACATGCCCAGGCCCGTGGAGCGCACATTTACGCCGAGCTGGTCGGTTACGGCGCGACGTCCGACGGCGACAACATGGTCGCACCCTCCGGCGAGGGCGCGGTGCGCTGCATGCGGCAGGCGCTGGCCACGATCGATACGCCGATCGACTACATCAACACCCACGGCACCAGTACGCCGGTCGGTGACATCGCCGAACTGGATGCGATGCGCGAAGTGTTCGGCGACGACGTGCCCGCCTTCAGTTCCAGCAAGTCCCTGTGTGGCCACTCCCTGGGCGCCGCGGGCGTGCAGGAGGCCATTCACTGCCTGCTGATGCTGGAACAGGGCTTCGTCGCCGGCTCGGCCAATATCTCTGAGCTGGACCCGAAGGCAGAGGGTTTGCCGGTGCTTCGGTCCAGCGAGGACCGACCCGGCCTGAGCACCATCATGAGCAACAATTTCGGCTTCGGCGGCACCAATGCCTGCGTGGTGTTCCAGCGGCCGCAGGCTTAAACGCGATCTGAACCCTCTCAGGCTGCAGCGCTGGGGCGTGCCGACAGCTCCTCGTGCCAGCGGCGGATGTTGGGCCATTGTTCGAGAACCGGCAGTTTGACCCAGCCGGCGAAGTCAACGCACACGTAGGCGCCGATGTCCGCCATGGTGAAGCGATCGAGTGCGACGTAGGGCGACCCGGCCAGTCGACCGTCCAGTACGGCCATGAATTCTTCGAGCCGGGCACGGCCGCGCTCGGCCAATTCCGGTATCTGACCGAAGTCTTTCGGCCCGGTCAGAGCGCGGTTGGCAAAACCCCTGGCGACGTTGCGCAGTGCCTCGGCGCCGGCCAGGAAACCCTCGAACATGACCTGTTCATGCCAGTTCATCACCAGTGCCTGTTCGCGGCCATCACGCCCCATCAGGTTTGGCTCCGGGAACTGCGACTCCAGGTAATGGCAGATGGCCAATGAGTCGGTCAGACGGGTGCTGTCGTCAAGCTCCAGCACCGGCACCGTGCAGCGCGGGTTGATTTCCCGGAACGCCTCCGACAGTTGTTCACCGTTACGCAGGTCAACCTGGACCGTCGGAATGTCGATGCCCTTCTCGGCCATGAACATGCGCACGCGGCGCGGGCTGGGAGCCGTTTTGCAATCGTAGAATTTCATCGGTCCGAATCCTGTTGCAGGAGGCTGCATGATACGCAATCTTCCCGGTCACAGCATGCGGGAGAGCTGTTATCCTGATCGTTTCCGCGACGCAAAGAGAGACTGTCCATGCCCGGTTTACTGCCCGATGTCGATCCCGACGGCCTGCTTGAATTTTCCGTGGTCTTTACCGACCGTTCCTTGAACCACATGTCGAAAACCTTCCAGGGGGTCATGAAGGATATCTCCGCCACGCTCAAGAGGGTTTACAACGCCGCGGGCGTTGTGGTCGTGCCGGGCGGCGGCACCTACGGCATGGAAGCGGTGGCCCGGCAATTTGCCGGTGGGCAGAAGTGCCTGGTGATCCGCAACGGCTGGTTCAGTTATCGCTGGTCGCAGATCCTGGAAATGGGTGATATCGCCCCGGACATTATCGTGATGAAAGCGCGCCGGGTCGGCGACGGCCCCCAGGCGCCTTTTGCACCCGCGCCCGTCGAAGAGGTTACGGCGCGCATCGCTGCCGAACGACCGGCCGTAGTGTTCGCTCCGCATGTCGAAACATCTTCCGGTATGCTGCTGCCCGATGACTACGTCAGGGCCGTGGCCGACGCCGTTCATGCGGTGGGCGGCCTGTTCGTGCTGGACTGTATCGCCTCGGGTGACCTGTGGGTCGATATGCGGGCCTGCGGCGTGGATGTGCTGATCTCGGCGCCGCAAAAAGGCTGGAGCGCCTCGCCCTGCAGCGCGCTGATTATGCTGGGTGAAACCGCGCTGCAGCGGATCGAAGAGACTATGAGCAGCAGCTTCGCCTGCGATCTGCGCAAGTGGCTGGACATCATGCGGGCCTACGAAAACGGCGGCCATGCCTACCACGCAACCATGCCCACCGATGCCCTGAAGAGCTTCCGGGACACCGTGAAGGAAACCGAGGCCTACGGCTTCGACAAAGTCCGTGAGGAACAACTGGAACTTGGCCGCAAGGTGCGCCAGTTATTCGAGAGCAAGGGCTTTAGCAGCGTGGCGGCGCCCGGTTTCCAGGCGCCGGGGGTGGTGGTCAGCTACACCGATGACCCGGACATCCAGAACGGCCGGAAATTCCTCGAGCAGGGGCTGCAAATCGCGGCCGGAGTGCCCCTGATGTGCGACGAGGGGGACGACTACCGTTCGTTCCGCATCGGCCTGTTCGGCCTCGACAAGCTGCATCACATCGACCGCACGGTCGTCTGCCTGGAGGAAGCCCTCGACCGCGTTGGCGCCGGCTGAGTGAATCAGCCCGCACCCAGGCTACGAGTGGCTGTCATCGGCGCCGGGCTGGCCGGGCTCAGCGCGGCCCGCGCTCTCGAAGACCAGGGACACCAAGTGGTGGTTGTCGACAAGGCCCGCGGCCCGGGGGGCAGGATGGCCACCCGGCGGTACGAGGCCTGGCGCTTCGATCACGGTGCTCAATACTTCACGGCTCGTGATCCGCAATTCCTGCAGCAGGTTATGGCATGGTGCGAAAGCGGCCACGTCGAACCCTGGGGTGGCCGCATTGGCGTGGTTGAAAATGGCCGCATCGCGTCGGCTCCGGCCGAAACCGAACGGTTCGTCGCGGTTCCCGGCATGAGCTCGATTTGCCGGGCGTTGGCCAGGGAGCTCGCCGACTGCCGCTTCGAATGGCGAGTGCGACAGGTTGCGCTCAGCGATGCTGGCTGGCGCGTCGAGGCCATGGACGGCCGGACCATCGAGGCCGACGCCCTGGTCATCACCACGCCCCCGGACCAGGTCACTCCGCTGCTGGCCGACCCTGGATTGATCGCAACGGTGGGTCAGGCGTTGCACGACCTCGTGATGGAGCCCTGTTGGGCGCTGATGGCCGTTCTGGACCAGCCGCTGCTGGCTGACTGGGACGCTGCCTTCGTCAATGAGGGGTCCCTCGCCTGGGTCTGCAATCAGGCAGCCAGACCGGGCCGTCCCGCGGCGCCCGCCTGGGTTCTGCATGCCACGAGCGAATGGTCCCGGACTCATCTGGAGACAGGCGCGGCACAGGTGGTCGATGGGTTACTCGACGCTGCGCGGCTGCTGCCGGGGGCAGCCAGCGTGCACGTAGAATTCGCAGCGGCCCACCGCTGGCGTTACTCGCGCGCCCGTCAGCCGTTGGAAAGCGGTGCCTTGTGGTTCGAACAACAACGTTTGGCCCTGGCCGGTGACTGGTGCGCCGGCTCACGGGTCGAGGGCGCATTCCTCAGTGGCATCGCGGCCTCGCGCCGCATCGGAGCCGTAGGCGACCCGCCGACCCCGGCTGGGTAAGTCGAGCGAAGCGAGACCCTTTAATTGCCGCTGAACTTCGGCGCGCGTTTTTCGAGGGCTGCCTGCAGACCCTCCTGCAGGTCATTGGAGCGGTTGCAGCGTTCCGCCCATTCGCGGGCTTGCCCGGCATCCAGGGCGCCGTCAGCTGCCCCGTTGCAGATCGCAAGCATGGCGCGGACCGCCAGCGGCGCAAGTCCGGCCAGGCGTTGGGCCCACTCGTCGGCCAGCGTCGGCAGCTCCTCCCGTGAACAGACCCGGTGCAGGTAACCTATGCGCAACAATTCGTCGGTCTCAAGTGTCTCCGTCGCCACCAGGATGCGCTTGGCGGCCTCCACGCCAAGCCGGCTGACATAACGCTGGATTCCCGCCGGCGGGTAGCACAGCCCGAAGGACGCGGCCGGCACGCGGATTTTCATGCCCTCGACGCCATAGCGGAAATCGCAGCACAGGCCAAGCTCGGCGCCGCCCCCATACGCGCTGCCGTTCATGACGGCCAGTTTCGGGATGGGCAGGGCGGCCAGGCGGTCCGCCACGACCTGGAATGTATCCCCGTCGACAGCGCCCGCCCGGACCTCGTCCAGGGCGGCGCCCGAGCAGAACGTCCGGTCACCGGCGCCGGTCAGGACCAGGGCGCGGATTTCCGGGTTGCTCTCGATGCTCTGCAGGCGGCCGAGGAACTGGTCCAGCCCCTCGCGCGTCAGCGCGTTGTGCCGCTCCGGATGGTCCAGGGTCAGGTGGGCAACAGGGCCTTCGACCTTCAGCGTTACAGCTCCCATCTCCACATCATAGCTTGGCCGCCGGGCCTTTTGTTGACGAGTATCAGTGTGGCCAAAACCCTCTCGGGCTTATATTCTGCAGGTGTTTTCATAGCAGCAAATTCAAGCCCCGTTCGGTCCTGTCACGGAATTGTCACAATAGGCCTTTAGCTTGGAACGGTTTGAAGTCCATCCAATGGGAGATACCGTATGTTTACGCGCACTGCTTTGCTGATTCTTCTCATTACCATGACGGCGGCCCTGCTGTCTGCCTGCGGCGGCGGAGAGCGGCGCCAGGTCATCCAGAACAAGGGGTCGGATACCCTGGTCAACGTTGCCCAGGCCTGGGCCGAGGAATACCAGACGGTCAACCCCAGTGTCGTCGTCGCCGTCAGCGGCGGCGGGTCCGGCACCGGCATCGCAGCCCTGATCAACGGCACGGTGGATATCGCCAATGCCAGCCGCGCCATCAAGGACAGCGAGTTGGAGCAAGCCCGGGCCAACGACCACGATCCGATCCAGCACACGGTCGGTTATGACGCGCTGGCGATTTACCTGCATGCCGACAACCCGATCGACGGCATCAGCATCGCTCAGCTAAAGGAGATCTACGTTGACGGCGGCAAGACTTTGAGCTGGACCGATCTGGGCGTCGAGGTCCCCGGCTGTCAGAACCAGGAAATCGTGGTCGTCAGCCGTCAGAACAACTCCGGCACCTATGCCTATTTCCGCGAAGCCGTGCTTGGTGAAGAGGACTTCCGTCTTGGGACGCGCGACATGCACGGCTCCAAGGATGTCGTCGATCTG
>JAPHSB010000235.1 GCA_026193295.1 Lysobacterales bacterium | reverse complement strand
GCGGCCAGGAAGGCAGCACGGTGGCCGCGGCGTTTTCGATCTTTTTCTGATGAGCGCCCGGACCCTATGCATGTTGTGGTTGCTGGCGGCGGCCTGGGCTACCCCGACAATCGCGGTGGCCGCGGATTCGTCGACTGCAGAGATCCTGCAACGGCTGGAAGCGTTGGAGAGGACCCAGGCCGAGCAGGCGCAGGCGTTGCGGGAGCGGGACGCGCGAATTGCTGAGCTGGAGGCCCGGTTGGCGGAGGTCAGCGGACTGCCCTCCGCGCCGTCAGGCGATGTGCCAGCGCCCGCCGAAGTCGCCGCCAATCAGCCCGCCCTTGCCGCGGCCGAAGTCGAACAGGCGGCCCCCGCCACAACCTATGACGAGCCGGAATATTTCGGCCAGTTCCAGCCCGGCGGAAAAGGTTTCAGGATCGCCAACACACGCTATGGCGACGTCAATTTCAGCTATTACGCCTACGCCCGATACCTCAATCAAAACGGTCTCGACGACACCTATACCGACTACTTCGGCCGCAGCTCGACGCTGGATACCCGCAACGACCTGCAGTTCCAGAAAGCCGTCCTGTACTTCAAGGGCTGGGTGGGCGATCCCAAGCTGCGTTACCTGGCCTATGTCTGGAGCGCCAACACCAGCCAGGGCCAGGGCGCCCAGGTGGTCGTCGCCGGCAACCTGACCTACATGTTCGACGATGCCTTCAACCTGGGTGTCGGCATCGGTGGATTGCCCACCACTCGTTCCACCGAGGGCAACTGGCCGAACTGGCTGCGCGTGGACAACCGCACCATCGCCGACGAATATTTCCGCGGTTCCTTCACCACCGGCCTGTTCGCCTTCGGGCGGGTAAACGACACGCTGAGTTACAACGCGATGCTCGGCAACAACCTGAGCCAGCTGGGCGTTGACGCCGGTCAGCTGGACGACACCCTCGACACCTGGGCCGGCGCCCTGATCTGGAACCCCATGGGGCCCTACAACAACGGCTTCGGTGACTTCGAGCAAAGCGAGGACCTGATCACCCGCTTCGCCGCGCATTACAGCCACAGCACCGAGGACCGGCAAAACCAGCCGGGCTCGGAAGACCCGGAAAACTCGCAGATCAGGCTGTCGGACGGAACGCGGCTGTTCATGCCCGGCGCCTTCGCCACCGACGGCCGGGTAGACCGCGCGCGTTACCGGATGGCCGCGGTCGATGCCGGCCTCAAGTACCAGGGTTTGGCGCTGGAAGGGGAGTACTACTTCCGCTGGGTCGACCGGTTCGAGACCGAGGGCCTGGTGCCGGTGAACGAGCTCTACGACCACGGCTTCCAGCTGCAGGCTTCCGCCATGCTGGTGCCACGCACCTGGCAGGTCTACCTGTCCGGATCGAAAATCTACGGCGAATACGGCGATCCATGGGACGTGGCGCTGGGCGCCAGCTGGTTCCCCTATCAAAGCCGCCAGTTCCGCCTCAACGGCGAATTCATTTACCTCGACAACTCGCCCGTCGGCTACAGCAGCGTACCCTACCTGGTGGGCGCCGACGGCACCGTTTTCTATGCCAACGCGGAGATACGATTTTGATCATCAAGCCTGAACAATTGCCACGCAGGGTTCGCGCACTGCTCGCGGCATGCCTGCTGTTGCTTGCCTCGGCAGAGGCCCTGGGCCAGGAACCCCTGTTTCATGACAGCCACTTTCACCTGACCAACTATGTCCAGGAAGGCACCGAAATGTCCGACCTGGTCGACATGATGGGCACCACCATCGGCCGCTCCACCGTGTTCGGCCTGCCGCTGCAGCAGATGTGGTTCTACGGCAACACCGGCGATTTCGCGCCGACTTACTACCTGCAGTCGGACGCGCCGCTCTATTACTACTCGTTCACCGACGCCCACATCGCGATGGCCTACAAGGCGCTGCCGCCGGAAAAACAGGCGCGGCTGGATCCGATGATCACCGGTTTCAACCCGGCCGACATGTACGCGGCGGACCATATCCGGCGGGTTCTCACGACCTTCCCGGGCGTTTTCTCCGGCATCGGCGAATTCACCATCCACAAGGAGTTCGTCTCGTCCAAGGTCGCCGGCGAAGTCGCCAGCCTGACCAACCCGGCGCTCGACCGGATTTTTGATTTCGCCGGGGAAACGGGACTGATCGTGCTGCTGCACAACGACATCAACATGCCATTCCCGAAACCGGGCCAGGAGCCCTACATGCTGGCCCAGATGAAGGATCTGTTCGAGCGCCACCCGGAGACGACGATCATCTGGGCGCACCTCGGCGTGGGACGGGTGGTCCGTCCGCTTGAGCAGCAGGCGGCCATCGTCGAAAAAATCTGCACCGATCCGGCGCTCAGCCACGTGTACATGGACATTTCCTGGGACGAGGTGGCCAAGTACGCGACGGCTTCGCCCGAGGCGACCCGGCACACCGCCGACATGATCAACCGTTACCCCGACCGCTTCCTGTTCGGCAGCGACGTTGTCGCCCCGGCTTCGGTCGACGCGATGGTCGCGGTCTACGACGCTTATGCGCCGCTGTGGGCGCTGCTGACGCCGGAAGCGAAGCATAAAGTCACCAAGGGCAATTACGAACGCCTGTTCGACAAGGCACGTCAACACGTGCGGGCCTGGGAGTCCGCCAACGTACAACCAAGGAGTAAACCATGAGCATTCAATCAGGAACACGCAGCCCAAGCGCCGGTATGCTGACGCGGCGGCCGCTCAAGGGCGCCACGCTGCTGGCGGCCGCGGTTGCGCTGGGGTTGGCCTCATGGGCCGGCCCCGCGACCGCGGACAGCGACACGCCCTCTCTCGAGGAGATGTGGCAGGTCATCCAGAATCAGCAGGCAGAAATCGACAGCCTGAAAGATCAAAACGCGCAGTTACGCGAGAAGGTCGCAACGCCGGCTCCGGCTCCGGCGCCCGTCGCCGAAGCCGCCCCCGCGCCGCAAGGCAACGGCTCCGGCACACGCATCGATGTGTACGGCGCCGCCATGCTTGATATGGGTTACCAGTTCAACCAGAACGATCCCGACTGGTTTGACGTGGTGCGCCCGACCAAGCTGCCCTCTTACGCCAACGAATTCGGTGATGACGGTGAGTTCTTCGCCGGCGTGCGGCAGAGCCGCCTCGGCGTGAAGAGCTTCACCCCGACCAGCCTCGGCGAATTGAAGACCATCTTCGAGTTCGAACTGTTCGGCGTGGGCGCCGACGCCGGCCAGACGACCTTCCGGCTGCGCCACGCCTGGGGCGAGCTGGGGCAGTTCGGCGCCGGCCAGACCTGGAGCACGTTCATGGACATCGACGTGTTCCCGAATTCAATCGAGTACTGGGGCCCAAGCGGCATGGTCTTCTACCGAAATGTCCAGGCACGCTGGACGCCCTGGTCGGATGGTGATTCCAACATCATGATGTCACTGGAAAAACCGGGCGGCAGCGGTGATGGTGGCCGATTCGCCGACCGTGTTGAATTGGAAGGGGTCAGCAGCGATTTCGAACTACCGGACCTTTCCGCTCATTACCGCTACTCGCAGGACTGGGGCCACGTCCAGGTTGCCGGCATCCTGCGCCAGATTAAGTGGAATGAT
>JAPHSB010000216.1 GCA_026193295.1 Lysobacterales bacterium | reverse complement strand
CTTCGCCCTGGGAAACCGGCGACCGTTCGGCGCTCTGCGAGGAATCCTTTTTCGGGGCAGGGGCTTTGTCACGGAACCCACCTTGCTGGGAACGTGACGGAGCATCATCGCCGCGGCCTCCGAGCATCTGCATTTCGCTGGCAATGACTTCGGTCGTGTAGCGGTCCTGGCCACTCTGGTCCTGCCATTTATTGGTGCGCAGCGAGCCCTCGATGTAAACCTGGCGGCCCTTGCGCAAATATTCCCCCGCGATCTCAGCCAGGCGATTGAAAAACACAACGCGGTGCCATTCTGTACGTTCCTGGTTCTCGCCGGTTTGCTTGTCCCGCCAGCTTTCACTGGTTGCGACCGTGATCCGTGTGATGGCAGCGCCGCTCGCCGTGTAGCGCGTTTCCGGATCACCGCCCAGATTTCCCACCAGAATAACCTTGTTAATACCTCGCGCCATCAGGCACCTCCCTATTCATCGACGGTCGAAGTTTAGCACAGTCATTCCGGCGCCCTTGTGAGAAAAAAGCGCTTTCCCAGCAAGCGCAGCGCAATCCCCCAGCCCAGGCTGAACACGCCCGCGGCGGCCAGGGCTGTCGCACTGCCAAACGTCGCCAGCAGCCACCCGCCAGAGACCCCGCCGAAGAATGCACCAAGGAACTGGAAGGTGCTGTAAATACCCATCCGCTGTCCTCTGCCGCGGCTGCCGGTGATGCGTGACAGCAGGGCCGGCATGGCGGCTTCCAGCAGGTTGAAACCGAGGAAATAAACCGTTACCAGGACGGCCAGGACTATCCAGCGGTCGCCAAATGGCATCAGGCCGACGGCCAGCGCCAGCGCTATGAAGGCCCACGGTAGCAGACGTTGCTCCGACAGGCTCGAGCCGACCTTGCGCAGGATGGGCAGCATGATCAGCACCGAGACGAACATGGTCGGCACGTATAACGTCCAGTGCTCGGACAACTGGAGCCCGAAGTCGCTCACCAGCATCGGCGGTAGGGTGACGAACAGCAGGGTCATCACACTGTGCAGAAGGAACACACTGAGTGACAGCAGCCACACGGGCCCCATGCTGACGCCTCCGGCGGCCTGTGGCTCGGATATTACGGGAGGCCTGCGCGGCACGGTCATCACCAAGGCCATGCCGACAAAGGCGAACGCCACCGTCAGCCAGAACAGGCCGCTGAGTCCGAGCAACAGCGCCAGCGGCACCGACAGCGCCATCGAGACGAGAAAGGAGCCCCCGATCCCGATGCCGATCAGGGCCATGACCAGCGGCCTGCGCTGCGGTCGGGTAACGTCTGCCGCCAGAGCCATCGCCACCCCGGCAATCGCCCCGCAACCTTGCAGGGCGCGACCTGCGATCAGCCAAGTCATTGTGTCGGCGAGGGCTGCAACGATGCCTCCCGCGGCGAACAGAGCGAGGCCCAGCAGTAACACCGGCCGCCGGCCCCAGCGGTCGGACAGCCAGCCAAACGGTTGCTGCAACACCGCCTGGGTCAGGCCGTAAATGCCAACCGCCAGGCCCGCGGCCTGCGGCGTGAAGCCAGGTATATCGGCCGCCAGCACCATGAAGACCGGCATGATCATGAACAGGCCGAGCATGCGCAGCGCGATCACTCCCGCGAGGGTCGCGGCGTATCTGAGTTCCCTGGTGCGTTCCTGGCCTGCTGACAACGAAGGGCTCCTGGAGGGGGCGGTCGGGTTCAGCAGGGATGGAAACCGCTTCCCCATGGGCGAAGCACGGCATTATAGGGGCCACCTTGCCGGTGTACCAGTGTTCCGGCTACCGTGGAGAAGCTGAGTCCGGCCTTGTGTTCGAACGGGCCGGATTTATAATTGGCGCAACTTCACGACAAGGACAAGAATGGAGCAGGCCACCCTCCACGCGGATACGCCCCCGGAACCGTCGCAGGACATCAGGCACCTTTTCGACCTGTGTGCTGACGAAATGGCAGCAGTCGATCGGCTGATCCGCGAGAGCCTGGATTCGAATGTCGTGCTCATCCGGCAGATCGCCGAATACATCATCGGCTCGGGCGGTAAACGCCTGCGCCCGATGCTGGTGTTGCTCGCAGCCCGCGCCTGCGGTTACCAGGGCGATCACCACGTAGCCCTGGCGGCCATCATAGAATTCATCCACACGGCCACCCTGCTGCACGACGACGTGGTCGACGAATCGGAGCTGCGGCGTGGGCAGGAATCGGTGCATGCCGTTTGGGGCAATGCCGCCAGCGTGCTGGTCGGCGATTTTCTCTACTCGAGGAGCTTCCAGATGATGGTGGCGGTGGACTCCATGCGCGTTATGGAAGTCCTGTCCAATGCCACCAACACGATCGCGGAGGGCGAGGTTGAGCAACTGCTGAACATGCACGACCCGGATGTGGACGAACAGCGTTACTTCAGTGTGATCGAGAAAAAAACCGCCAAGCTGTTCGAGGCAGCCTGTCAACTGGGCGCAGTGCTGACCGGCCGGCCCGAACTGGAAGAGCCCCTGGCCACCTTCGGACGGGAACTCGGCGTAGCATTCCAGGTGGCCGACGATGTGCTCGATTACACGGCCGACGCCGACACCCTGGGCAAGAACGTCGGGGACGACCTGGCGGAAGGCAAACCGACTCTACCCCTGATTTTCGCCCGGCAAAGGCTGGGCGAGGAACAGCGCGCGCGGATCGACGCGATCATTCGCTCCGGGGGTCGCGATCAGATCGGGGAGATTGTCGGTCTGATCCAGGACACTGGCGGCTTGCGCGATTCGATGGCCCTGGCGCGCGAGCGGTCTGCCGCGGCGCAGCGATCCATCGCCCTGCTGCCCGCCTCTGCCTGGAAGGACGCGATGACCGACCTCGCGGCCTATAGCGTGTCACGCAACCACTAGCAGGCTGCCGTCACACCTTCGACCTACCCCAGAACCTGGTTCCACGCACTGACCCGCTCGGCCTCGCTGTCCAGGATGGCCTGCTCGCCCTCCAGTTCGACCGACACGATGGTGTCGCCCATCTCGATCCCGTTGACAACCGCCTGGTCGCTGTCGTCGATGACTGCACCGAACACAGTGTGACGGCCATCCAGCCAGGGCGTGGCGACATGGGTGATGAAGAACTGGCTGCCATTGGTGCCCGGACCGGCGTTCGCCATGGACAGTTTGCCCGGAGTATCGTGCTTGAGCGATGGCGTGCACTCGTCCTCGAAGCGGTATCCTGGCCCACCCGTGCCGGTGCCGTGGGGACAGCCACCCTGGACCATGAAATTCGGTATGACGCGGTGGAACGTTAATCCGTCGTAATAACCTCTTTTGGCAAGATTGACGAAATTAGCGACCGTTATTGGCGCTTTATCTGCAAATAGCTGCAATTTAATATCGCCCTTACTGGTCTTGAGCACGGCGTTCACTGTACGGACTGTCTCGTTCACAATTTGATGACTCCTGGATAAGTGGTTTGAAACTTTTTGGCCGCCATAGCGGTCTATTATGCACAGGCCGCGGGACGGTCTCTCCCTCAACCAATCAGGGAATTTTCTGCACTCCTCACCCCTGACCCGCGGCCTTCTTTTTGCCTGTTCAAAATGGATCTGCGTCGGCCAGATCGAACCCAGACCATGCCGCAAAATGCCGGCCACGATCACGATAGTCGCGAAACCGCGGGAAGCTCGGCGCGCCGGGCGACAAGAGCACCACCCCACCACCCGGCGTGATACGCCTGGCCAGCGCCACCGCGGCGGCCAGGTCCGGTACCTCGTGCAAGCCTTGCGGCGGGCAAACCCCGGCGTCGCGCAAGGTGGCTATGATACGAGCCCCGCTGTCCGGAACGCCAACCACCGCCTGCGGCCTCCCGGTCTTGAACGCCTCCATATATGGGGCCCAGTCCAGACCCCTGTCAAGGCCACCGACGATCAGGGTCACGGCTTCCCCGGCAAAGGATTCGAGTGCCGCCACCGTTGCCACCGGGGTAGAGGAGATACTGTCGTTGACAAACCGCAATCCGGCGCGCTCGCCGAGCAACTGCAGCCGGTGGGGCAGCGGGCGGAACGTGCTCACGGCCTCGAGTGCGCTATCCGGCGCGATACCCATCTCCTGCGCGGTCGTTAGCACCGCCGCAATGTTGGACAGGTTGTGCGCCCCGGGCAAGCCCGCCGGCAGCGTTACCGCCAACTCGCGATCACCCTCGAACAGGCTTCTGCCCATCGCCCGGAACCCATCCTCGTTGTTGAACCAAAGCATGTTTTCGCGACTGGCCAGCAGTTCGCGCAGCACCGTGTCCGCGGCATTAGCAATGACGGGTCGATCACCAGCCAGGTCCACCAGCCTCAACTTGTCGCGCCGATACGCCTCGGCGCTGCCATGCCAGTCCAGGTGTTCCGGAGAAAGATTCAGGATCACGGCCAGGGTCGGCGTGGCTTCGAGGTCGGCCAGCTGGTAACTGGACAGCTCAATCACCCACCAGTCCACATCCCGGTCATCGCAATCCAGCAAGGGCTTGCCAATGTTGCCCGCCAGTCGCACGGCATGACCGCAGGCCGCCAGCACGTGGGCGAGCAAGGCCGAAGTCGTGCTCTTGCCCTTGGTGCCGGTAATGCAGACCGTCCGCTGATCCCGGTGCGCCGCAAACCACAGGTTACTGGGCGTGGTGACGCTGACGCCCGCAACCACGGCCCGGCGCAGACTTTCACGGTATACGCTGATTCCCGGCGAGCGCACCAGGACATCAAAACCTTCCAGCCCGGCCTCGGCCAGCGGACCGGTGTACAAACGGTCATGCTCGGTCAGGGCGTCGGTGATGGCCCGATCGGGGGGCTGTTCGTCGATCAGCGTCAGCTCAATCGCGGGACAGCGCGATCGTAAGTAACGCCAGGCCGCACGTCCTTCCCTGCCGGTACCCAGGATCGCGATCCTGCCGGATTTGAGATCAAGTTCCATTATCAGACTCCGGCAAACCGAGGCGCGTGCATAATTCGTCGGGAATGAAATGGCGGCTCGAAGGCTGGAGCAGGGATTCGAGCGAGGGTATCTTCAGCCCCGCCAGATCCGGCTGCAGGGCACGAACCACGGCATGGTTCCGCCAGGAAGGTCTCCGGCCCAGGGCAAGCAGCGCCGCGCGGCTCTCACCGGCCTCGCCGACGCACTCGAAGGGCTTGTCGCGGCCCAGGCCGCACAGCGCACGAAAACCGGCCTCCTGGGTTGGGTCATCCAGCAGGTTCCCACCCTGGATGGCCATCACTTCGCCGGGCGGCAGGAACAGCGCCAGGCTCAACGCCGCGAACCGGCATTTCGGG
>JAPHSB010000189.1 GCA_026193295.1 Lysobacterales bacterium | reverse complement strand
TATGGCCATCGCGACCCAATGGGCTTGTACCGCCATCCTGAGACGAACGAGCTCTGGTTGCACGAGCATGGGCCGCGCGGCGGTGATGAAGTACAGGTCGTTCGGAAGGGCGCGAACTATGGCTGGCCCATCGTGTCGTTTGGGTTCCAATACGACGGAGGCCCCGTGGGCATGGGTATTCCTTGGCAGGAAGGCACTGAAATCCCGGCCTGGGTTTACGTTCCTTCGATCGCCCCAAGTGACCTCGTGATCTACGACGGGGCCGCCTTCCCGGCCTGGAGGGGCAGTTATCTTATTGGCGCGATGGCCGGCATGCACTTGAACCGCCTGGTGTTTCGGGACGGCGAGGTGGTGGCCGAGGAGCGCCTGGCACAGCGCCTCCTCGGGCGGATTCGATCGATTGCTGTTGATCGCCAGGGACTCGTTTACCTGGGCAGTGATAACGGTGAGATATGGCGCCTTGGCCCCGAGTAAGCCGCTATTGAAACCGGCGCATTGCGATGTCATCTATCTCCTGAGCGTCGTCGCCTGTTACGAAAATGCAAAGCACCGAAACCACTGTTCCTTATGCTGAATACGCACCGCTGGATGCCATCGTCCTGGCGGGCACGGATACCAATCCGCGGCGCTTGCTCAAGGGCGAAAACAAGGCGTTTCTGGAAATAGGGGGGCAGGCCCTGGTGCTGCGCGTGGTCAACGCGCTGCTGGAGGCTTCCACGATCGGCCAAGTGTTTGTCGTGGGGCCGTCGGAACGCCTGCGGCAGGTTCTCTCCGGAATGCCGGAGCAAGTCACCATCGTGGAGCAGGCCGGCAAGATGCTGGGTAATGCCTGGCAGGCTATTTATGCTTCAGAAGCCCGCTTCCGTGTCCTGCACGGACAGGACGACCCTCACCGTCCGCTGCTGTTCATTTCCTCCGATCTGCCATTGATTTCGCCGGCGGCCGTAGACGACTTCGTTCAGCGCAGCGCCTTTGAGGACAGCCGGCAAGAGATGAAATTCTCGATGCTTGCCGGTGTCGCCGAAGAGGCTTCCCTGAAGCGCTTCTATACTGCCGACGGGAAGGCCGGCATCGAGCGACCCTACGTGCACCTGGCGGACTGTCGCGTTCGGCTGGCGAATATCTACGTGGGCAGGCCGCGCACGCTGCTGCACCAAGAGTTCCTGCAGACCGGGTTCGATCACCGCAAGGCGGAGAAATGGAAAAATGTGCTGGCGTTGGCCTGGCACTTCCTTGGTCAGTCGGGAGGCTGGCAGGCCGCGTGGATCACCCTGCGCCTGCAGGCCACGCTGATGGCTGCCCGCCGCAAGGGCAAGCTCTATGACAGAATGCGCCGCGGAAACCTGACCGAGCGGATCGAGCGTGCCTGCAGCACCGTGCTGGGCGGACCGGTGCGCATGGTGATAACGCCTTATGGCGCACTCAGCCTGGACGCCGACAACGAGGAAGATTTCGAGATTTTGAGTACGCGTTTCGCAGACTGGTCGCTTATCGGACCCGCTTAGCCCCGACCTGCTGGACCGGGTCCCTGATGGCAGCCACCTGCTGTTGTCCAGCGATGACGGCCGCCGGCAACTGCTCGAATGCCATGCGCCAGAAGGTCGTGGTCAGTTCGTTGATGCTGCTGCCTTCCACGTTCATCAGCACCGCGATACCGATGTCGTGCTCCTCCGACCAGGCGATATCGGCGCGGTAACCCGACACCCAGCCACTGTGGTAGGCGATCCGGTGCTCGCCCAGGCGGTAAATGCGCCAGCCCAACCCATAATGGGCTTCCGATATGAGGTCGCGCCAGTACTTGCGATAGGTGTCGCGTGCGGTTTCCACTCGTGGCTCCACCAGAGTGTTGATAACCGTGGGATCGATCACCGCAGGTTGGCCACCCAACTGGGCCACCAGCCACTTGCCCATGTCCAGCGCGCTCGCGTTGACGCCCGCGGCCGGTGCGACGCGGTAGTAATTGGGTTGTACTTTTGAGGTCTTCCATTGCCCTCGGCTCTTGACGTGGGGCAAGGCGTGGTTCGGGTTGCCGATGAACGGTTCATAGCCTACCGAAGCCGTCTTCATATCGAGCGGGCGAAAGATCCTGCTTTCCATCAGGCTCGCATAGGATTGCGAAGTGGTCTTTTCGATGACGGGCTCGATCAGGCTGAAAATGCTGTTCTGGTATGAATAGCAGGCCCCCGGCTGGCAGATATAACTGAGTTCGCGAAACTTATCCTGGATGCGGTCGAGCGGAACGCCGTCCTCGATCAGGTTGTCGTAGGCATGCGGTATCAGCCCGGTACTCTGCCCCAACAGGTGCTGAATTCGAACCTGGCTACTGTCCCCGTTGATGCGAAATCCCGGCACATAATCGACGACCCGGTCATCCCAGCCGAATTGACCTTCACGCACCAGTATCCCGGTCAGCCCGGCCGCAAAAGTTTTGGACACGGAGGCCACGCGAAAAACGGTATTCTGGTCGATCGGACGAGTGCGGGTCGTGTCAGTGAAGCCTGCCGTGCCGAGCTCCACTATGCCCTCTCGGGAAGCGATGACGAAGGCGGCTCCGGTGATTGCCTCATCCGCAACGTGTTGCTCGAAATAGGCGCCAAACCCGGAAGCGAGGTCCGCCGGGGCGGAGTCCGCGTGCAGGGCAGGGGTTGGTTGCCACAAGCCAAAGGTGACAATCGTGCTGACGATACCAGCCAGGGTACTTCTGTTCATCCTTGATCGGGCCCTGTCGTGTTCGGATGCGGGTTATTCTAGCCTCAAATCGCCGTGCGTTGCATGACGGCTGAAATTGGACACCGGTTATGGACCCGGCCGGAATATCGCCCTGCAGGGGCAATCAGAAGGCCGTTTTTTGGACTTCGGGCTGAAATTCTACCCGGACCACCGCAAAATGATGTGCTTATGAGCGACCGCAGATTACTCGAGACCATCACGGACAGCCTTGCCGCCAACTACGGCATCGTAGGCAGCCTGACCCGTCTGCCAGGCGAAAACCTTAACTTCCTGGTTACCGAAACTGATGGCACAAAACACGTATTAAAGATCGTAGATAGTCACATGCCGCCGGCCGTGGTGCAAATGGAACACGCGGTAATGGAATACGCGGTCGCGGCCGGATTCAAGCCCCATCTACCGCAAATTATAGAAAACAAATTCGGGAATATTGAAACCCCCATTATTCTTCATAGGAATGGCTCTAATCGTCTACGTCTAATAGAATTTATTGACGGAATCGAAATGTCAAGACTATCTGATATATCATTTGGTTTGCTGTTCGATCTGGGAAAAACGGTCGCCGAATTCGACGTCGCCATGGAAAATTTCGAGCATCCGGCCGCGCAGCGCAGCCACCGCTGGAATTTGGCTGAAGCCGAGCAGCATACAGACAAGATCAGGTTCATTTCAGACCCGGCGAAGAGGGACTTGCTGAATTGGTCATTCTCTCTTTGGCGGTGCGCCAGGGGGGGGTTGGCGTCGGTACCGTGGCAGTTCATCCACGGTGACGCCCATGATGAAAACATACTGGTCCAGGGTGAGCGGGTGAGCGGTCTGATCGATTTCGGGGATTGTTGTCGCAATCCGACCGTCTGCGAGCCGGCGATCTGTATCACTTACCTCATGATGCGGGGCGACGATCCGCTTCGAGTTGCAGCGACCATCCTCGAGGGTTACCAGGCCGTTCGCCCGCTATCTATGGATGAATTGGAGCTGTTGTACCCATTGGTGTGCACGCGACTCGCTGTTTCTGTCTCCGTGGCCAACAAGCGCAAGACGATCGATCCGCATAACCCGAACTGGTTTGGCGGTGAAGGCGCGACCTGGCGCCTGCTCGGCTGGCTTCGGTCTTTGGGGTCTGAGGCGTTTGGTTCAGGGTTAAGCCGTTGTTGATCCAAGGCGTAGGGCCGTTTCTGTCTGCAGTTACCTGGATAATCTGATATATCACTAGCTCAGCGTGTATTTTACAAGCGATTTACAGTGATTGCATTTGTTAAGATAGTATCCCTAATCCATTGATTAAAAATGGAATAGATCGATCGGATATCTCGGAAATGGGCGCCCTGGCTGGGCAAGAAATTTCTTTTTAAGCTGGCGGGGCGCCGGTCGGCGCCCCGCGTTCGTTCATGCAGTCCGGGCTACGCTCAGCCCTCTTCCTTCGGTTTGAAATCAGCCTCCAGTTGTTGCTGTACCGCGTGGGGCACGGGGTCGTAGTGGCTGAACTCCATCGTGAAGCTGCCTTGTCCCTGGCTCATGCTCTTGAGTTCGGTGTGGTAGTCGCTAAGCGAGCTGAGTGGCATATCGGCCTTGACCGTTACCTGTCCGCCGCTGAGGCTCTCCGTGCCGCTGATGCGGGCCCGGCGCCCGGCCAGGTTGCCGGTCACGTCGCCCATCACCGAGTCGGGCACGGTCACGTCGACGCTCACGATGGGCTCCAGGATCTGCGGCCCCGCGTGGCGAATGGCGTCCAAAAACGCGTGCCGCCCGGCGATGACGAAAGCGATCTCCTTCGAGTCCACCGGGTGGTATTTGCCGTCGTAAACCTCCACCTCGATGTCCTGCATCTGGTAGCCGGCGATGGCGCCTTCCTCGACGACCTGGCGGATG
Organism: Lysobacterales bacterium; assembly: GCA_026193295.1. Lineage (GTDB taxonomy): Bacteria > Pseudomonadota > Gammaproteobacteria > Xanthomonadales > SZUA-36 > CALKKN01. The sequence goes on along the minus strand of JAPHSB010000189.1, from coordinate 306 downwards.
CCTTTTTCGACCGCCGGGATCAGGCTGGTCGGAATCGCGCCGCCGACTACCTTGTTCACGAACTCGAATCCTTCACCGCGGCCCAGCGGGCGCACCCGCAGATACACTTCACCAAACTGCCCGGCGCCGCCGGTCTGCTTCTTGTGGCGGTAATGGCCTTCGGCCGGCCGCGTGATCGTTTCGCGGTAGGCGATGCGTGGCGGCCGTGTGTCGACCTCGACGTTGTAGCGTGTGGCCATGCGCTGCAGCATGATCCGCATGTGGTGTTCGCCAAGCCCGCGGATCACGGTCTCGTTAAGTTCCTGG
>JAPHSB010000275.1 GCA_026193295.1 Lysobacterales bacterium | reverse complement strand
GATCAGGCGTCGATGCCGGTGATTTCAATTTGCGTGAAATACTGGCGATGGCCCATCTGCTTGCGGTGATGCTTGCGGCGCTTGAACTTGATGATCTTGATCTTGTCATGACGGCCATGGTCGACCACCGTGGCGGTCACCTTGCCGCCATCGAGGTACGGGGCACCGATTTTGACGTCCTCGCCCTCGCCGACCATCAGCACCTGGTCGAGTTCGACCGTGGCGCCTTTCTCGGCTTCGATTTTTTCGACTTTCAACACGTCGCCTTTGGTCGCGCGATACTGCTTGCCGCCGGTTTTGAATACTGCGTACATAGGTTTCCAGCCCCGTTTGAAAAGGCCCTGCAAAAGGGCGGGAATGTTAGCCGTTTTAGGGCCTGAGGTCAAGCCTCGGACGCCCCGCTCCAGCCCACATCGAGGCGCCCTCGGCCCGGTATCGGCCCAGCAGCGCCCAACGGCCAATTATACCCTGAATGGCTTTTGGCAGTCATTGTGTTCGCGGAGTATAGTAGGTGGTTTGATTCAACGGACCTGAGCCGAACACCATTCATGGACAAGATTCTCATACGCGGCGCCCGCACCCACAACCTGGCCAACATCGATCTCGACCTCCCGCGGGACCAACTGATCGTCATCACCGGCCTGTCTGGCTCCGGAAAGTCTTCCCTGGCCTTCGATACGATCTACGCGGAGGGCCAGCGGCGCTACGTCGAATCGCTGTCCGCCTATGCGCGGCAGTTCCTTTCGATGATGGAAAAACCCGACGTCGACCACATCGAGGGCCTGTCGCCGGCCATCTCCATCGAGCAGAAATCCACCTCCCACAATCCGCGCTCCACCGTGGGCACGATTACCGAGATTTATGACTACCTGAGGCTGCTGTTCGCCCGCGTGGGTACGCCCTGCTGTCCCGATCACGGCATCCCGCTGGAGGCGCAGACCATCAGCCAGATGGTCGACCACGTGCTGACCCTGCCAGAGGGTTGTAAGCTGATGCTGCTGGCGCCCATGGTGCGCGACCGCAAGGGCGAGCATCTGCAGCTGATCGAGGAGCTGCGGGCGCAGGGTTTCGTGCGGGCACGGGTGGATGGCGTCGTGTACGACCTCGACGACATCCCGCCGCTGGAGCTGCGGCGGAAACACAGCATCGAGGTCGTGGTGGACCGCATCCGGGTACGCGAGGACCTCAAGCAACGCCTGGCCGAATCCTTCGAAACAGCCATTACGCTGACCGAAGGGCTCGCCATCATCGCGCCAATGGAGGATGAGAGCGCGCTCGAGGAGAAGGTCTTCAGCGCTCGGTTCTCCTGCCCCTACTGCGACTACAGCCTGCAGGAACTCGAGCCGCGCATGTTCAGCTTCAACAACCCGAACGGCGCCTGCCCCGAGTGCGACGGCCTGGGTGTAAGCCAGTTCTTCGACCCGGAGCGCGTGGTCAGCAGCACGTCGGTGAGTCTCGCCGGGGGTGCGGTGCGCGGCTGGGACCGGCGCAACGCCTACTATTTCCAGATCATCCAGGCGCTGGCCAAACATTACGCCTTTGACGTCGACACGCCGTTCGAGAAACTACCGAAAAAGGTTCGCAACATCGTTTTGTACGGCAGTGGCGATGAGATCATCGAATTCCGTTATTTCGGCGACAGCGGCGTGCAGAAGCGCCGGCACCCCTTCGCCGGCATCATCCCCAACCTGGAACGGCGCTATCGTGAGACCGACTCGCGCATCGTTCGCGAGGAGTTGTCCAAATACATCAGCCAGCAGGACTGCTCCAGCTGCCACGGACAGCGCCTGAACCGCGAGGCCCGGCACGTGTTCGTGGCGGACACCAACCTGCCGACGATTACCGCCTGGCCCATCGAGAAATGCCTGCAATTCTTCGATGGGCTCGAGCTGGAAGGGCGGCGAGGTGAGATTGCCCGGAAGATCGTCAAGGAAGTGCACGAGCGACTGCACTTCCTGGTCAACGTGGGCCTCGATTACCTGACCCTGGACCGCAAGGCAGACACCCTTTCCGGCGGTGAAGCCCAGCGCATCCGCCTGGCGAGTCAGATAGGCGCCGGGCTGGTAGGCGTGATGTACATCCTCGACGAGCCGTCGATCGGTTTGCACCAGCGTGACAATGCGCGTCTGCTGTCCACGCTCACTCGTCTGCGTGACCTCGGCAACACGGTTATCGTCGTCGAGCACGATGAAGAAGCGATCCGCAGCGCGGATTACGTGGTGGATATCGGGCCGGGTGCGGGCGTGCATGGCGGGCGCATCGTGTTCCACGGCACACCGCAGGAACTGCAGGCCGATCCCGATTCGGTGACCGGCCAGTACCTGAGAGGGCAGCGCGAAATCAGCGTCCCCCGGGAACGCCGGCCGTTCAATCTCGACCGGGTCATGAAGGTGATCGGCGCCAGTGGCAACAATTTGAAGAACGTAACCCTGGAAATACCCGCCGGCCTGTTCGTCTGCGTCACCGGCGTGTCGGGCTCCGGCAAGTCGACGCTGATCAACGACACCCTGCACCGCCTGGCGGCGCGGGAATTTTACGGCAGCTCGGCGCAGCCAGCACCCTATGCATCAGTCGAAAACCTCGGCCTGTTCGACAAGGTGGTCGACATCGACCAGTCGCCGATCGGCCGCACGCCGCGCTCCAACCCTGCGACCTACACCGGCCTGTTCACACCGATCCGCGACCTGTTCGCCGGCACCCAGGAAGCCCGGGCGCGCGGCTACAAGCCCGGCCGTTTCAGTTTCAACGTCAAGGGAGGACGCTGCGAGGCCTGCCAGGGCGATGGCCTGATCCGCGTGGAAATGCATTTCCTGCCCGACATCTACGTTCCCTGCGACGTGTGCAAAGGCAAGCGCTACAACCGCGAAACGCTGAGCGTGGGCTACAAGGGCAAGAACATTAACGAGGTGCTGGGGATGACCGTTGAGGAAGCGCTCGACTTTTTCGCCCCGGTGCCGGCCGTGGCGCGCAAGCTGCAAACCATGGCCGACGTCGGCCTCTCCTACATCACGCTGGGCCAGAGTGCGACCACCCTGTCCGGCGGCGAGGCCCAGCGCATCAAGCTGTCCAAGGAGTTGAGCAAGCGCGACACCGGCCAGACCCTGTACATCCTCGACGAACCCACCACGGGGCTGCACTTCCAGGACATCGAGCAACTGTTGGGCGTGCTGCACCGGCTGCGTGACCACGGCAATACGGTGGTAGTGATCGAGCACAACCTGGACGTGATCAAGACCGCTGACTGGGTGATTGACCTCGGCCCCGAGGGCGGCGACAAAGGCGGCGAGATTATCGCCACCGGCACGCCGGAGCAGGTCGCCAAGCTGGATCACTCCTACACCGGGCAATTCCTGGCGCAGATGCTGGGACCGGCGCCGCAGCGCAAGAGCGCCTGAAACGCAGCTTCATCGCCCCGCACAGCCGCCTCCTAAACCCGCTCAAGCGAGGCAGGCCGCCCTGGTGCCCGAAGCCGGGTCACTTGAGCGTTTGCAGCACTTCGTTGATCAGTGGTTTGTGGCGTTCTATGAAGCTGTCCAGGGCGTCATTCGCCCGCGAAAGATGAGCCGCGGTCATCGGCAGCGACAGGAAAATATCGCCCCGACTGCAGATCAATACGCCTTCGAGCAACATTTCCATGTGCAGCAAAGGACGCAGAGCCCGGCAACCAGCGCTGATGTCAGAGGTTCTTTTCGTCGGCTTCCGTGAAAAGTGAATGGCGATAATCGAGCCCATGCCGTTGGCGTACATCGGTACGTCCCGCGCAACGAACAACTCGTTGAGCGACAAGCGGAAGGCTTCGGACCGTTCGAGGAATTCCTGCGCGCGCTTAGGGGTATAGATCTTGCCCATCGCGGCACAACCGGCAGCCATTGAGCAAATGTCGTTATTGAAGGTGCCCGCGTGATTCCAGTGATCCGGATGTTTCGGGTTGAAATGCGCCATGATTTCGGCGCTGCCACCAAACACGCCGATCGGCAACCCCCCACCGATGAATTTGCCCAACGTGGTCAAGTCAGGCTTGATGCCGAGCATGCCCTGGATCCCGGCCGGCCCGATGCGCGACGTTTTCACCTCGTCGAATATCAGCAACGCCCCGACTGCCTGGGTAGTCTTTCGGAGCATTTCCATGAACGCCCTGTCGCCCGGAATGTTGCCACCGGCACCCAGGATGGGCTCGACGATGACGGCCGCCAGTTCGCCCCCGACGGCGCCGATGAGTGCCTCGGTACCTTCGGTGTCGTTGAAATCCGCCAAAACGTAGTCGAACGGGATGTTCAGGTCGCTGTGGCCATCGGGGAACTTGATCATGCCGCCGTGATAGGCGCCCCTGAAAACGATGATTTTTTTGCGGCCTGTCAGTTGCCGGGCTGCGGTCAAAGCCCAGATATTGGCTTCGGTTCCCGAGTTGCAGAAGCGAACCTGGTCGATGCCCGGAAAGCGGGTGCAGAGCAGTTCGGCCAATTTCCGTTCATGAACGGTGGGCGCTCCCATGACCACGCCCTCATCCAGGGCGCGGCGCACGGCCGACTTGATGACCTCTTCCGAGTGACCGAATAGTCCGGCGGAGTATTCCCCGACAAAATCCACATAGCGGTGACCGTCCAAATCGTTCAGTTCCGCGCCTTCGCCGGTGACCATGGTCAGAGGGAAAGGGTCGAAATGCAGAACGGTGCGGGTATTGCCGCCGGGCAGGTATCGCTCAGCGCCCCGATCCGCCTCCATGCTCAGCGGGTTGGCTGCGGCATAACGCGCACGTACGTCTTCAATGGCATGCTTCAGGGCTTCCATGGCCTTTTCCTAAGCGGCCACTTCCAGTGCGACGGCAATACCCTGCCCGACGCCGATACACATGGTGCAGAGCGCCCTCTTGCCCTCGCCCCGTCGCACTTGATCCATCGCGGTGATCGCCAGGCGGGCGCCGCTCATACCCAGCGGATGGCCCAAGGCAATGGCGCCGCCGCGGGTGTTGATCCGGGGATCGTCATCGGCCAGCCCAAGTTCCCGCGTACACGCGAGCGCCTGGGCGGCAAAAGCCTCGTTGAGTTCCAGGATGTCGAAGTCGTCCAGCGCCAGGCCGAGGCGCGCCAGCAGTTTGCGGGTCGCCGGTACCGGCCCGATGCCCATGATCCGCGGCGGTACACCGGCAACGGCCATGCCGAGAATGCGGGCAACGGGCTGCAGACCGTGGCGCCGCACTCCAGACTCCGAGGCCAGCAACAAGGCCGCGGCCCCATCGTTGAT
>JAPHSB010000286.1 GCA_026193295.1 Lysobacterales bacterium | reverse complement strand
CGAGCTGTCCGCCCGGGTGGAGGTCGATCCATCGCTGCTGGGGGACGTCAGGGAATTCATCGTCGAGCGCCTGCGCCACTACTACCGCGAACAGGGTTACGGCGCCGAGTTGATCAGCGCCGCGCTTTCCTCGGACTGGGACACGCTGGCCGATCTCGACCGTCGACTGAGAGCGATCGACGGCTTCATGGGCCAGGAAGCGGCAGCCAGCCTGGCCGCGGCAAACAAGCGCATCGGCAACATCCTGAAAAAAGCCGAAGAAGAATTTTCGAAGAAGATCAACGCAGATCGGTTCGAGTTGGGCGAAGAAACTGCTCTTTTCGATGAGATTACTCGGCTCGAGGAGGAAGTCGAACCCTTGATGGCAAGGCGGGATTACGCAGCCAGCCTGCTGGCCCTGAGCCGCCTGAAAGGGCCCGTGGACGCCTTTTTCGACGCGGTGATGGTGATGGCCGAGGACCCTGCCCTCAGGGTTAATCGCCTTGCGCTGCTGGCGCGCCTGAAGGCGCTTTTCGACCGCATCGCCGACCTTTCGGTACTGGGTTAGGAGCACTGCATTTTGGCCGAGCAGCAACTGTTGATGATCAGCCGTGACGACATCCTGCGAGCGGGTTCCGGCAAGCAGGGCGACCGGCTGTTTCGAACCCTGGCGCGACTGACGCGTAGCGGATTCCAGTTGCTGGCCACCGCGCCGCAACCCGATGACTGGTCGCGTGAACACGGCGGCCCGGACGACGCCCTGTTGGGGCCGGAAAGCATCAGGAAAAGGCTGGCAGATGCGGGTGGGGTGCTCGATGGCATCTACTACGTGCCGCGATCACTGTTCACTCAGCGGCGCAACCGGGAAGCCGCCCTGAATGACATCATGAAGCGCTATGGGATCGTTCCGGGACATTGCCACCTGTTCAGTTCGAGCCGCAGATTCGTGGAGGCAGCCTCTGAACTGGGCATTGACGCCACGGCATTGACCAGCGACAAGCAACTGATGCAGGGACTCAAGGGGTTGCTGAAACAAGCGGACCCATGATTCCCGGCGCCTGGCTACCGGTTTTTTTCAAACATCCAGGTTGGTGACCTCAAGGGCATAACGTTCGATGAACTCGCGCCGCGGCTCAACCTCGTCGCCCATCAGGGTCGTGAATATCTGGTCGGCCCCCACCGCGTCCTCAATCGTGACCTGCAACAGTCGGCGGGTCTCGGGATTAACCGTGGTTTCCCACAGCTGATCGGGGTTCATTTCGCCCAATCCTTTGAATCTCTGGATTGTTCTTCCTTTGCGGCTTTCTGCCATCAGCCACTCGTAGGCGGCCTGGAACGAATCGACTTCCTGCTCGGACTTGCCCCGCACGACCCGCGCACCTTTCTGCAGCAGGCCGAACAGTGTGTCCGCCAGGCGCCCGATCAGGCGATACTCCGGACTCTTGAAGAAATCTGCCGTAACCGGCGTGTGTTCGGTAACACCGTGGGTGGTCTTGCTGAGCAATACCTCGTCACCCTCTTCACCTGCGGCCACGCTTACGGCATAGCGCACACTGGGCGCGCTGCGGGACTGCAGTCGCTGGTTGAGCCCCTCGCACCAACGCGCCATCTCCGACCCACTCCAGTCTATGGAAAACCTCTCATAATCAATTAGTTGTTCCAAAAACAACCGATCAAAGCGCTTCGCCAGCCGGGTGACCGACAACTGCACGGCCAGATAGTCCCGCATCACCTGTTCCAGGCCCTCGCCCTGCAGCGCCGGAGCCGCCGGGTCGAACACCAGGGCAGCGTTGTCCAGAGCCCTGGCCAGGAGATAGTCATTCAGTTCCACATCGTCTTTGAGGTACTGCTCCTGCTTGCCCTGTTTAATCTTGTACAGCGGAGGCTGGCCTATATAAATGTAGCCGCGCTCGATAAGTTCCGGCATTTGCCGGTAGAAGAACGTCAACAGCAACGTGCGGATGTGCGATCCATCCACATCCGCATCGGTCATGATGATAATGCGATGGTAGCGCACTTTGTCGGCATCGAATTCATCGCGGCCGATGCCGCAACCGAGGGCGGTGATCAGCGTGCCCACCTCGGCCGAAGACAACATCTTGTCGAAGCGGGCCTTTTCAACGTTCAGAATCTTGCCCTTCAGCGGCAGGATGGCCTGGTATTTGCGGTTACGACCCTGCTTGGCCGAGCCTCCGGCCGAGTCGCCCTCGACCAGGAACAACTCCGACAGCGCCGGATCCTTCTCCTGGCAGTCGGCCAGCTTCCCCGGCAACCCGGCGATATCCAACACACCTTTGCGGCGCGTCATTTCACGCGCCTTGCGGGCCGCTTCGCGGGCCCGGGCCGCATCCACCACTTTGGCTGTGATGGTTTTCGCCTCAGCCGGGTTCTCCAGCAAGAAATCCCGCAACCGGTTGGCGACGATGGACTCCACCACCGGCTTAACCTCCGAGGAAACCAGTTTGTCCTTGGTTTGCGAAGAGAATTTCGGGTCAGGCACCTTCACCGAGAGCACGGCGATCAGGCCCTCGCGTGCATCGTCTCCGGTCGTGGCGACACGGTCTTTCCTGGCCGCGCCGTTTTCATCGATGTACTGGTTGATCGTGCGTGTCAGGGCGGCCCGGAAGCCGGCCAGGTGCGCACCACCGTCCCGCTGGGGAATGTTGTTGGTAAAACAGAAAACCGTCTCCTGGTAGGAATCGGTCCACTGCAGCGCGACCTCGACCGAGATGCGGTTCATTTCGTCCGCAAAATGCATGACCGTTGCATGCAGTGGGTTTTTGTT